>NZ_JBHYMS010000012.1:0-148463 GCF_042743185.1 Inquilinus sp. NPDC058860
CTTGTGGACACTTCCCACCACCGCCGCTGTCAACCAACGCTTCAGCCTCGGTCAACCCGACAAACCCGCAAAGGCGGCCTCCGGCGGAGGGTTACTTCGCTTGCCGCGAACCCAACCTACGAATGCATCACCAGCCTGCCCGGCTTTCCACGCTCCCCCTCCCGCAGGGGGAGAGGGAGAGCGGAAGGCATGCGTCGGTTCAAGCAATCGAATCCTGAAAGGGTCTCGCTTGTGGGAAAGGCAACGCGAAGACTGACATGGCCTTCTCGATCGCCTGTCCTATCTCAGCCTTCGTCGACCGGAACCAGCGCCGCGACCTCGGGCCGCCCCTCGCCGCGCAGGCCTTCGGCCACGCCCAGGCGGTCGGCGGCCGGCCTGTTCTGGCTCATCTTCCACTTGCCCTCCAGCCGGGCGATCGGCAGGGCGAAGCCGACGATGCCCTTGAGCTGGCCGCGGACGAAATCCGTCGGCGCATCGCTGACCGCCCAGGGCGCCGCCCGGCCGCCCTCGTGCCGCCGGGTCAGGCGGGTCACCAGATCGAGCAGCCGGTCGGCGTCGTTGAACATCTCCAGCGGCCCATGGGCATGGATCGCGACGTAGTTCCAGGTCGGCACCACCTTCCCGGTCTGGCGTTTGGTCTCGTACCAGGACGGGGTGATGTAGGCCTCCGGGCCCTGGAAGATCGCCAGCGCCTCCGTCCCCGCCACGCCGCCGGCGGCGTGGGGATTGGCCTTGGCGAGGTGGCCGTACAGCGTGCCGTTCGGCCCGGCCTCGGCGTCCAGCAGCATCGGCACGTGGCTGGCGACCAGGCCGTCGGGCCCGAGGCTGACCAGCGTGGCCAGGCCGGCCTCGCGGATGGCAGTGTGCAGGATCTCGGTCCGGTCTTCCCGGAAGGCGGGCGGGACATACATGGCATTGGGCCTGGCAGCAGGATGATGGCGAACAGATGGCGATGAATCGGACTGGCCGCCAGGGCCAATCGGCCCGGAACGGCCGGTCCAATTCCGGCACGCGCAGCGGCGGCATGCGCCTTCGGCAGGGCCGCGCGCTTCCGCCATGCCGGCCCTTGCTGCTATATCCGGCCGCAGAACATTGGGGCAGGTCTCTCTCAACTGTCATGCCCGGGCTCGACCCGGGCATCCAGAGGGTCTCGACATCTTCTGGATTGCCGGGTCAAGCCCGGCAATGACAAGGAGAGGGAGACCGGCCCCCGACAGCCCCTCCCCTGCCCCCCATCTGGACCATGCCGATGATCCCCCGCTACAGCCGCCCCGAGATGACCCGGATCTGGGAGCCGGAGAACAAGTACCGGATCTGGCTGGACATCGAGGTCGCGGCGCTGGAGGCGATGGCGCAGCTGGGCATCGTCCCCGAGACGGCGGTCAAGGCGGTGCGCGAGCGCGGCAACTTCAATGTCGAGCGCATCGACGAGATCGAGCGCGAGACCCGGCACGACGTCATCGCCTTCCTGACCAACCTGGCCGAGTATGTCGGGCCTGAGGCGCGCTTCGTGCACCAGGGCATGACCTCGTCGGACGTGCTGGACACCACGCTGTCGATCCAGCTGTCCCAGGCGATCGACCTGCTGATCGCCGATGTCGACGGGCTGCTGGCGGCACTGCAGCGGCGGGCGGAGGAGCACCGGCACACCCTGACCGTCGGCCGCAGCCACGGCATCCATGCCGAGCCGACCACCTTCGGCCTGAAGCTGGCCGGCCACTGGGCCGCCTTCCGCCGCAACCGCGACCGGCTGATGCAGGCCCGGCGCGAGATCGCCACCTGCGCCATCTCCGGCCCGGTTGGCACCTTCGCCTCGGTCGATCCCTTCGTCGAGCGCTACGTCGCCGACAAGCTGGGGCTGCAGGTCGAGCCGGTGTCGACCCAGGTGATCCCGCGCGACCGCCACGCCATGGCGTTCGCCGTGTTCGGCGTCGTCGCCTCGTCGATCGAGCACCTCGCCATCGAGATCCGGCACCTGCAGCGCACCGAGGTGCGCGAGGCGGAGGAGTTCTTCCACCAGGGCCAGAAGGGCTCGTCGGCGATGCCGCACAAGCGCAACCCGGTCCTGACCGAGAACCTGACCGGCCTGGCCCGGCTGGTGCGCGCCGCGGTGGTGCCGGCGATGGAGAATGTGGCGCTGTGGCACGAGCGCGACATCAGCCATTCCTCGGTCGAGCGGATGCAGGCCCCCGACGCCACCGTCACCCTCGATTTCGCCCTGTCGCGCCTGACCGGCGTGATCGACAAGCTGCTGATCTATCCGGAGCGGATGAAGGTCAATCTGGAATCGCTCGGCGGGCTTGTCTTCTCGCAGCGTGTGCTGCTGGCGCTGACCCAGGCCGGAGTCAGCCGCGAGGACGCCTATCTGCTGGTTCAGCGCAACGCCATGAAGGTGTGGCACGAGGGCGGCAGCTTCCTCGACCGCCTGGCCGAGGACCCGGAGGTCACGATCCCGCGCGAGACCCTGGCGCACGCCTTCAGCTACGACTTCTACACCAAGCACGTCGACGACATCTTCGCCCGCGTCTTCGCGGCCGCCTGATACCGCTCCGGGGGGCGGCAAGATGGACAAGAGCAAGCTTTCGGCCGCCAGCATCGCGGCGCAGGCGCTGGGCTGGGTCGACCCGGTGACCAAGGCGGTCACCCCGGCGATCCACCCTTCCTCCACCTATATCCGCGATCCGGACAACCAGTACCGGTCCGGCCGGATCTACGCCCGGGACAACAACCCAAGCTATGACCAGGCCGAGGCGGTGCTGGCGGCGCTGGAAGGCGCGGCGGGCGCCGCCGTCTTCGCCTCCGGCATGGCCGCGGCGACCGCTGTGTTCCTGGCGCTGGCGCCGGGCGACCATATGCTGGCGCCGAAGGTGATGTACTGGTCGCTGCGCAACTGGCTCGTCACCGAGGCCACCCGCTGGGGGCTGAAGGTCGAGCTGGTCGACACGCATGATCTCGACGCCGTTCGCGCCGCGCTGCGCCCGGGCGAGACGAAGCTGGTGTGGCTGGAGACGCCGGCCAACCCGCTGTGGACGGTCACCGACATCGCCGCGGTGGCCGAGGCGGCGCACGCCGCCGGGGCGCGGGTGGCTGTCGATTCCACCGTCGCGACGCCGGTGCTGACCCGGCCGCTGGCGCTGGGCGCCGACCTGGTGATGCATTCGGCGACCAAATACCTGAACGGCCATTCCGACGTCATCGCCGGGGCGCTGGCCACCGCCCGCGATGACGAGACCTGGCAGCGGATCAAGCGCATCCGGGCCCAGAACGGCGCCGTGCTCGGCCCGTTCGAGGCCTGGCTGCTGCTGCGCGGCATGCGCACGCTGGTGCCGCGGGTGCGCCAGGCCTCGGCCACGGCGCTGGCCATCGCCGAGCATTTCCGTGGGCACGATCTGGTCTCGGCGGTGCTGTATCCCGGCCTGGACGACGCGCCCGGCCACGCGGTCGCCGCCCGGCAGATGCAGGGCGGCTTCGGCGGCATGCTCTCGGTCCGGGTCCGGGCCGGCGCCCAGGCCGCGATCGCCACGGCGGCCAAGGTCGAGCTGTGGAAGCGCGCCACCTCGCTGGGCGGGGTCGAAAGCCTGATCGAGCACCGCGCCAGCGTCGAGGGCCCGACCAGCCCGGTGCCGGACGACCTGCTGCGCCTCTCCGCCGGCATCGAGGATCCGGCCGAGCTGATCGCCGACCTGGACCAGGCGCTGCGGGCCGCCGTCGCCTGACGGCGGCCCCTCACGCCTCCAGCACGCCGTCGACCGCGGCCGCGACCAGCCGGGCATAGGCGCCGCCGCGGCGCAGCAGCTCCTCGTGCCGGCCGGCCTCGACGATGCGGCCGCCCTCCAGCATCAGGATCCGGTCGGCGCTGCGGATGGTCGACAGGCGGTGGGCGATGACCAGGGTGGTGCGGCCGCGGCGCAGCTCGCGCACCGCCGCCTGCAGCGCCTGCTCGCTCTCGGTGTCCAGGTTCGACACCGCCTCGTCCATCACCAGCACCGGCGCGTTCTGCAGGAAGGCGCGGGCGATGGCGATGCGCTGGCGCTGGCCGCCGGACAGCCGCGCGCCGCGCTCGCCGCAGGACGTGCCGTAGCCCTGCGGCAGGGCGCGGATGAAGCCGTCGGCCTGGGCCAGGTGCGCGGCCTGCCGCACCTCCTCCTCCGTCGCCTCGGGCCGGCCGAGGCGGATGTTGTCGGCGACCGGCAGGTCGAACAGATGCACGTCCTGCGGCACGATGGCGACGCGCCGGCGCAGCTCCGCCAGCGGCAGGTCGCGCAGGTCGTGGCCGCCCAGCGTGATGCGCCCGGCCGCCGGGTCCCAGAACCGCACCAGCAGGCTGGCGCAGGTGCTCTTGCCGGCGCCGGAGCGGCCGACCAGCGCCACCGTCTCGCCGGCGGCGATCGCGGCGTCGAAGCCGCGCAGCACGTGTCCGCGCTCGGCGTCGTAGCCGAACGCCACGCCCTCGAACCGGACCTCCGGCGCCAGCGCCTCCTCCGGCCGCACCCGGCCGCGATCCTCCACCTGCGGCGTCTGGTGCAGGATGGTCAGAACCCGCTGCGTCGCCGCCTGCAGCGCGCCGAGCTGGCGGCCGGTCTCGGTCACCTGGGTGATCGGCGCCAGCGCCGCCCCGGCCAGCACCAGCGCCAGCGGGAACAGCGCCATCGGCAGGGCACCCTCGGCGACGAGGCTGGCGCCGGTGGCCAGCACCGCCAGAACGGCCAGCGCCAGCAGGATGTCGATCGCCGCGGCCTCCAGCCCCGCCCGGGCGCCGTAGCGCAGCTGGTGGCCGTGCAGATCCGGTGTCCGCCGCATCAGCCGGTCGAGATAGCGGCGGCCATGGCCGAAGATCGCCAGCTCGCGCAGGCCCTGCACGCCCTCCACCACCTCGGCGTTGAGATGGCCGAGCTCCATCCGCAGCGCCTCGCCCTGCTGCCCGGCGCGGCGCGCCAGCCAGAACGGGATCGACGCCACCAGCGGCAGGAACGGCGCCAGCACCAGCGCCGGCAGCGGATGGACCAGCGCCAGCGCGGCCAGCGCCGCCAGCGGCACCAGCGCGGCGCCGACGTAGTCGCCGAGGAGGTGGGCGAAGAAGCTCTCCAGCATCTCGGCGTCGCCGGTGGCGGTGCCGGCCAGATCGCCGGTGCGGCGGCCCAGGACATAGCCGGGCGCCGCGCGCTCCAGCCCGTCGAACAGGCCGAGCTGCAGCTGCTCGATCAGGGCGAAGGCCAAGTCGTGGCCGAAGTACGACTGGCCCCAGCGGGCCAGCGCCGTCACCAGCACCCCGGCGGCGAGGCCCCAGGCGGCCGGAAGCAGCATCGGGCCGGCCGTGCCGGTGATGGCGCCGCCGACCAGCCAGGCGCCGGTGGCCAGCGTCGCCAGCATGCCGAGCTGGGCCAGCGTGCCGCACAGCGCAGTCAGGACCAGCCCGGCGGGCCGGCGGGCGGCGACCGGCAGCAGGTCGCGCAGGCGATAGCGGGGGGCGGTCAGCTCCACGGTGGTCATGCGACGGCTCCCTGGGCCTGGGCGAGGCGGGCGTAGCGGCGGCCATCCGCCAGCAGCGCCTCGTGCCGCCCCTCCTCCACAACTCGGCCCTGGTCGAGCACCAGGATGCGGTCGGCCTTGCGGATGGTGGACAGGCGGTGGGCAATGACGAGGGTGGTGCGGTTGCGGAACAGCCGCTCCAGCGCATCCTGGATCGCCTGCTCGCTGGCGGCGTCGACGCTCGACGTCGCCTCGTCCAGCACCAGGATCGGCGCGTCCTTCAACAGTGCCCGGGCGATGGCGATGCGCTGGCGCTGGCCGCCGGACAGGAGCGCGCCGCGCTCGCCCACCTCGGTGTCGTAGCCCTCGGGCAGGGCCTGGATGAAGTCGTGGGCGTTGGCGGCGCGGGCGGCCTCGACCAGCTCGTCCAGCCCCGCCTCCGGCCGGGCGATGCGCAGGTTGTCGGCGACCGTGCCGGGGAACAGATGGGTGTCCTGCGACACCACGGCGATGCGCTCGCGCAGCGCCGCCAACGGCAGGTCGCGGATGTCGATGCCGCCGACCCGGATGCCGCCGCGGGCCGGGTCGAAGAAGCGCAGCAGCAGGGCGACGACGGTCGACTTGCCGGCGCCGGACGGGCCGACCAGCGCCACCATCTCCCCCTCCTCCACCCGCAGCGACACATCGTCCAGCGTCGGGCCCTCCGCCCCCTCATAGGCGAAGCCGACGCGGTCGAAGGCGATGTTGGCGGCCAGCGGCGCCGGGGTCGGCAGCCGCGGCGCGTCGACCACCGCCGGCCGCGCCGCCAGCAGGGCCACGATCTCCTTTCCCGCCCCGATGCCGGCCCAGGCGGCGTGCAGCGCCTGGTCCATGCGCTCGATCGGCCGGAACGCCTCGCGCGCCAGGAACAGCGCCGTCAGCAGCGCCACCGGCGCCAGCTCGCCCGCGGAGACGCGCCAGGCGCCCCAGGCCAGCACCGCGGCGACGCCGCCCAGCGAGCACAGCGTCGTCACGCCGTCGCGCATCAGCGTGACGCTGAGCTCGCGCATCGATTCCCGGCGCAGCCGGGCGGCATGGGCCGACAGCTCCTGCCGCCGCCGGCCGACGGCGTTGAACGCCTTCAGCGTCACCAGCCCCTGGATGCCGTCGAGCAGGAAGGCGCCGAACACAGCCATCGCCGCGAAGATCCCGGTCGACCGCGGCATGCGCCAGGCCAGCCACAGCGAGTTGGCGACCGGCGCCAGGATCACGAAGACGGCCAGGATCGCCGCCGAGGTCAGGTCCAGAACGGCCAGGCAGGCCAGCACCGCGGTCGGCCCGAGCACCGCCACGATCACCGCAGGCAGGTAGCGCGCGACATAGGCCTCGACCGCCTCGACCCCGCCGACCAGCGTCGCCTGGATCTTGCCGGTCCGGCGTTCGGTGGCGAAGCCGGGGCCCAGCTGCAGCAGCCGCTCGAACAGGCGGCGGCGCAGCGCCAGCTTGGTCCTCTGGGCGGCGCGCTGGGCCGCAAGCTCGGCCAGCCAGACCAGCCCCGCCCGCAGCAGCACCAAGCCGGCCAGCAGCCCGATCCAGGGCAAGACCGGCGCCATCCCCTGCCCCTGCAGCAACCCGCCCGCGACCAGCGCCAGCAGCACGCCCTGGCCGAGATTGGCCGCCGTGACGGCCAGCCCCAGCCCGGCGCCCAGCGCCACCTCGCCCCCGACCGGCCCGGCCAGGGACAGCATCGTCCGGTTGATCATCATGACGGCCAATGCCTCCGCAACCCGATGAAGCCGCTTCCGCGAAGTCGGCTGATCATTGATGACTGACCGGCGGTCATTGAGTCAATCAAGAAATGCAAATGAGAGTTGATCGCATTTTCCTCGTCAAAACGGCCACTCCGATGTGGTCGGATCGCCGAGGTGATTCCGTTTCGCTCTCACGGACAGGTTGTTACGTCCGACCGGAACAAATCGGCCGCCCGTGTCTTTTGTGAAGATGATGCTGACGGCAGACCGAATGATGAACGATGGCCGGAGCCTTGCGCAGACTCTGCACTTCTGGCTCCGTATCCAGGGCCAGAACTGGGAGGACGGATTTCCGCCCAGCCCGGACGAGGCGGCATGGATCTGCCTGGCCCTGGAGGCGGCGCGGCACGGCAGTCTGGGACGGGCCCAGGAATGCATTCTGCACGCGATCCTGCAGGACCGCGTCCCTCCCCCCGAGGCCGGAGACTACAGTCTCGCCAGCTTCCAGCGCGATCTCTCGGCGTTTCAGACGCGATACCTCGACAGCCGCTAAAATCCCTGAAAAATCCGTAAGATAAATTATCCGCCCGCATTCGCTTCGGAGGTTGCCAAATGTCACGATCCAAGGGATCGTGAACCATTGATTTCCGGGGAGGTCCCATTATGGATCGGCCGACGCGCATCGTTCCACCGATCCGATTCACCTCGACCGATGGCGAGGCTTCGATCGCCGCCGCCACCACGCTGGTCGAGCATCTCGATGCCCTCTACGACGTGCTGCTCGACCCCAGGCGCCGGGAAGCGCATGTCGCCGGCACGCTGCGGACGAAGCACCTCGACACGATCGAACGGCTGCTGTTCCGGGTCACCGAGGAGATGGACCGCGGCGCGGTGCAGCTCAGCGACCCGCTTCGGACGCAGGCGGCGCTGCTGATCGGCCAGTACCGGCCGCTGGCCGTCGCGCCGGTACGGGCCGGCCGCGTCGGGGCCCCCGGCCGGCCGGTACTCTGACCGTCCGGACAGGCCTTAGAAGCGCTCCGCCGTCGCGGCCCAGTCCGCGAAGCTGCGGACCATCAGCGGCACATGCTCGGGATCATCGGCGAGCTCGCCCAGCTCCCACAGGCGGTGCACCCCGGTAAGGATGGCGATCCGTCGGCGGTCGAGCATGTGCCCGGTCAACTGCTCATAGGCTGCCGCGAGCCGGGCGGTGAGGTCGGGCGAGACGAAGCTCGAATAGACGAACTCCTGGTGCAGCGGCCCGATGCCCGAATCCGCGAAGTCGTAGATGCCGTTGAGCCGCTGCCGGTCGTGGTCGAACGCCATGTTCCAGCCATGCCCGTCGAAGAAGCCGTAGATCGTCCCGTGCGGATCGGGCGGCAACCGGTCATAGGCCGCGAGCAACCGCTCTGCCGTCGGGCGCAGCTCCGGCGTCAGCGCCGGCAGCGCCTTCGCACCGATCTCCTCCGCCGTTCCCCAGGACTCGGGCTCGGCGCCGGCCGCCGCCATCCGGTCGAGATCCAGCCCGTGCAGCTCGGCGTAGAACCCCGCCAGATCCTCGGCGAGCCGCCGCCGGGCTTTCTCGGGAAGTTCGGCGTAGTGCTCCGTCAGCAAATAATCGCCGGGGATCTTGGAGTGCCGGGAGAACAGGGGCGGTCCCTCCTCGAGCACGAGATCGGGGACCGGCAGCGACACGGCGGGCCGGATCACGGCCAGCAGCGCCGCTTCCTTGCGCAGCCGCCGGGCCGCCGCCTCGTGACGCGGGAATTTGAAGACCAGCCGGCCATCCGCCTCGACCGCCGTCGAATCCCAGCTTTCCGCCAGCAGCCGGAAGTCCGACGCCGCGAGGTCCGGAGCGGCGTGAAGGATCGCGGCGCGATACCGATCGATATCCGTCATCGGGCTTTCCCGTGAAGCGCAGGGCCGCCAGTATCACGGAAACGACGTTCGCGGGAGGGGTCGATGATCGAGGCATCCCGCCGTTGCGGCGCGGTCCGCATGGGGATCGGCATGGGCTGAGCCGGGCGAAGGTCAAGGTCCTGCGGCCGGGTCGAGGCTGACCCAGTAGGTGCCGGCGAAGGGCACGGCCAGGAAGCGGCGGTTGATCTCCGCCAGCGTCGCCGCGGGGTCGAGGTCGCCGAACAGTTCCGGCCGGATCCAGCGCGCCATCGCCTCGATGCCGACGATGCTGAGCGGGCCGCCGTTGAAGAAGTTCCACAGCGCATGCACCCGGCCCCGCCGCATCGCCGACAGACCGGCCAGGCCGGGCTCCGCTGCCACCGACCGCAGCCGGCCGCGCGCCGTCGCCGCATCCACGCTGCTGCCGATGCTGATGCTGCCGGGCTGGTCGAGCTGCGGCAGGCCGGTGGCGATGTAGACCTCGGGATCCGCCGCCAGCACGTATTCCGGGTCCAGCTGGCCGCCATTCGGCGTCGGGAACCGGTCGGCGCCGATGTTGCGGCCGCCGAGCAGCGTGATGACCTCGCCCAGGCTGCCGCTGCCGGCCGACCAGCAGCAGGGCCACAGGCCGGGATAGGCGTGCAGCATCACCCGCGGCCCCGGCCCGACGCCTGCCATGCGGTCGCGGATCCGGCGCAGCCGCGCCTCGCTGAAGGTGATGAAGGCCTCGGCCGCCGCCTCGCGCCCCAGCGCCCGGCCGAGCAGACGCAGGCTGGGCACGGTGTGGGTCAGCGGCGACTGGTAGAAGTCGACGAAGACCACCGGGATGCCCGCCTGCTCGAAGGACTTGGCCACGGCCTCGGGGCTGGTCGCCGCCGCCTGCCAGGCACTGAAGATCGCGAGGTCCGGCGCCACCGCCAGGGCCTTCTCCATCGAGAAGGTCTCGCCGCTGCCGAGCCCGACCACCGGCAGTTCCGCCACTGCCGGAAAGCGCGCCTTGAACAGGGCGTAGGTCGCCGGGTCCTGCTTCTCCAGGTCGCCGCCCCAGCCGGCCAGCCGCGACACGGGGTCGGGGTCGATCAGCGCCAGCGCGATCAGCTGGAAGCCCTCCGCGAGGAGGATGCGCCGCGGCTCGTGCCCGATCGTGACCGATCGTCCCAGAACGTCGGTGACCGTCCGCGGCCACTCCGCCCGGGCCGGCAGCGCCGCGGCCAGGACGAGCAGCAGCGCCCACAGCCCTCGCCGCATCACCAGTTGTAGCCCAGCGTCAGCTTCACCGTGCGCCCGTCGCCGTAGTAGCAGGCGTTCGGACCGCTGCAGCCGGCGACGTAGGTGCGGTCGAACAGGTTGGAGGCGTTCAGCGCCACCCGCCAGTTGTCGCGGCCGTAGCTGACCGCCGCGTCGAACACGGTGGAGGCCGGCACCTTCAGCGTGTTGGCGGCGTCGGCCCAGCTGGCGCCGACATAGCGCGCGCCGCCGCCGAGGCCGACACCCTCGAACCGGCCGTGCAGGACCTTGTAGTCGAGCCACAGCGAGCCGAGCTCCTGCGGCACGCCGATCGGCACCTTGCCCTTGTCGACGTCGTTGCTCTCGGTGATCTCCAGCTCGTAGCGGGTGTAGGAGGCGATCAGGTCCAGCCCGTCCGCCAGGCTGGCGGTCGCCTCCAGCTCCACACCGCGGGAGCGCACCTCGCCGGTCTGCACCTGGTTCAGGATGTTGTCCGGGTCGGCGGTGGTGGTGTTCTCGCGCCGGAGGTCGAACACCGCGGCGGTGATGAAGCTGCGCATCCCCTCCGGCTGGTATTTCACCCCGATTTCGATCTGGTCGCCGGTCTCGGGCTTGAAGGGCTGGCCGTAGACATTCGTGCCGACCACCGGATTGAAGAAGGTGGCATAGCTGACATAGGGGGCGAGGCCGAGATCCGACTTGTAGAGCAGCGCGATCCGGCCGGTGAAGGCGCCGTCGTCCGAGCTGGTGCTGGTGTCGGTCAGGTGGTCGTCGACGTCGGAGGAGACCCAGTCGTAACGGCCGGTCGCGGTCAGGAACCAGCGGTCGTCCCAGCTGATCTGGTCCTGCACATAGACGCCGAGCTGGCTCATCACCTGCCGGTTCAGGATGTAGCGCGCCGAGGGGCCGGGATCCTGGCCGTATCGCGGATGGACCAGGTCCAGCGGCGCGGTCAGGCTGGACGCCTGATCGTCGTCGATCTGGTAGCGCTTGTAGTCCAGCCCGAACAGCATGGTGTGCTGCAGCGGCCCGGTGTCGAAGCGCGCCTCGGCCTGGTTGTCGACGGTGACGAAATTGACCTCGGGCCGGGTCTGGTAGTTGAGGCGGGCCAGCTGGGTCTGGGCCGCATCGGCATAGCCGACGCCGAACATGCCGTCGTGGAACAGGTCGAGATGGGCGTAGCGGAAATTCTGCCGCACGGTCCAGGTGTCGTCGACGCGGTGCTCCAGCTGATAGCCGATCATCGCCTGGTTGCGGATGAACGTGTCGTAGCCCGGCTCGCTGGTGAACAGGTCGCGCGGAATGCGGCCGAAGCCGGCCCGCTTCACCGTGCCGACATAGGGCAGGAAGCCCGCCGCCTGGTTCAGGTCGTCATGCTGGTAGCTGGCCAGGATGGTCAGCGTCGTGTCCTCGTTCGGCTTCCAGGTCAGGCTGGGCGCGATGAAGCCGCGGAAATCCTCGGCCTTCTCGGTCTCGGTGCCGCCGGAATGGACCAGCGCGGTCAGCCGGTAGAACCATTCACCCTGGTCGTCCAGCGGGCCGCCGATGTCGAAGGCGCCATAGGCCCTGCCGTATTCGTTGATCCCGGCCTCGACCGAGCGCAGCGTCTCCTCCGGCGGCCGCTTGGTGACCAGGTTGACCAGGCCGCCCGGCGAGCCGCCGCCATAGAGGAAGGAGGACGGGCCGCGCAGCATCTCGATCCGCTCGAGCCCGTAGGGCTCGGCGCGCCAGCCGGCCAGGGCGGTCGAGAACAGCGACAGCCCGTCGCGGAACAGCCCGTCCTGATAGGCGCGGAAGCCGCGGATGAAGAACCAGTCGAAGCGGGTGTCGGTGCCGTAGGGCTGGGTGCGGATGCCGGGGGAATAGCGCAGCGCCTCATCCACCGTGCGGATCGCCTGGTCCTCCATCTGCGTCCGCCCGATCACCGAGACCGATGCCGGGGTCTCCAGGAGCGGTGTGTCGGTCTTGCTGCCGGTGGCGCTGCGTTCGGCCACATAGCCGTCGACCGGCCCCCAGGCGCTGCCGCCGGCGCCGGTGACGATGATCGGGTCGAGCGCCAGCCCGCCCCCGGCCGCATCGCCGCTGGGCACCCGTTCCAGCGTCACCGTGTCGGCGCCGGTGAAGCGCCAGGTCAGGCCGGTGCCGGACAGCAGGCGGCGCAGCGCCTCGTTGCGCGACATCGCGCCGGTGGCGCCGGGGGAGGTCAGGCCGCGCGCCAGATCCGCCGGATACAGCAGCTGCAGCCCGGCGGCGTCGCCGAACTGCGCCAGGGCGGCGGCCAGCGGCCCGGCCGGGATATCGAAGCGCACTGCGGGCGCTGCCTGAGCCACCTCGGTCTCCGCCTGGCCAAAGGCCGCGGCGGACGCCAGCGCCGTGCACGCCAGCAGCACCACGGCCAAGCCGCCCGACATCCTGCGCGCCCTGCCCGGCAAGGCCGTCCGATCACTCTGCATCATCATCCCACGCGTCGCGCCCGAATTAGGAGTTAGGAGTGAGACGCAATCGCGTCACCTCCTCGCCGAGATGACGGATCGGCGGCGCCGTCCCCTCACCTCGCCCGGCGAAAAAAGTTCAAGCCGGCCGGAGAACCACCAGGTAGCGGGTCAGCGACACCACGCGCACCGGCAGGGTGCGGGTGATGGCGTCGAGCGCCGCATCGGGATCGGAGACGTCGAAGATGCCGCTGACCCGCAGCTCGGCCAGGGTGCCGTCGGTCATCGCGATCGACCCGCTGCGGTAGCGCCCGAGCTCCGCCACCACCTGGCGCAGCGACCGGTCCTCGAACACCAGCTTGCCGCGGCGCCAGGCGGTCTCGACCTGGCCGTCGGCCTTCCGCACGGCGCCCAGCCCGGCGGGGCCGTAGGATACCTGCTTCCCGGCGGCGACCCGGGCCTCTGCGGCGCCGCCCGTCCCGGGCACGGCGACGACAACGGCGCTCTCCATCACCGCGACCGTGACCTCGTCGGCCCAGCGATGGACCACGAACTGGGTGCCGAGGGCGGTGCTGCGCCCCGGCCCGGCCGAGACCCGGAACGGCCGCGCCGCGTCCTTCGCTACCGTGAACAGCGCCCGGCCGCGGTCGAGCGAGACCTCGCGCGCAGAGTCCGAGAAGGCCAGCGACAGGGCCGAGCCGGCGTCGAGATCGACCCGCGTGCCGTCCGCCAGCGTCACCGTGCGCAGCTCGCCGGTGCCGGTCCGGATGTCGCTGGTCAGCGCCGGCGGCAGGCCGGTCAGCGCCACCGCGCCGCCGAGCCCGGCGAAGGCCAGGCCGCCGGCCAGGACCCGGCGTCGGCCGAACAAGGGCGTCCTCGGCAGGGCGCTTGGCCGCGGGTCGGGGATGCGGCCCAGATCCGCCCACAGCCCGGCCAGGGTGTCGATCTCGCGGCCATGGGCCGGATCGGCGGCGAGCCAAGCCTCGAAGGCCGCGCGATCGGCGGCTGAGGCGTCGCCGGCGTTGATCCGGACGAACCATCGAAGGGCCTGGTCCCGGGCGTCTGGCTGGAGATCCATGGTCATGTCTTCGGTCGTTCGCGGCGGTGCCCGTCAGGAATGACGAATCCGCCGGCCTCTCCCCTCACCTTCCGTCAGTCAAGCAGGTCGCGCATGCGGTCGCGGCAATGGGCCAGGGCCTTCATCACATGCTTCTCCACCATGCTCTTCGAGATGCCGAGCCGGGCGGCGATCTCGCCATGGCCCAGCCCGTCGAACTTGTGCAGCAGGAACACCTCCCGGCATTTCGGCGGCAGCTCCGCCACCGCCCGCTCCAACATCCTCAGCCGCTGCCGGTGGTCCAGCACCGTCTCCGCCCCCGGCACGTCGGAGGGGCGGTCGTCGCCGAGCTCGGCCGGCAGCAGGGTGCGGGCGCGGACGGCGTCGCTGCGCAGCCGGTCGCGCGCCAGGTTGTCGGCGATGCGGAACAGATAGGCCTGGGGGTTCTGCAGCTCCGGCACAGCCTCGGCCCGCCGTAGACGCAGCCAGGTGTCCTGGGCCACGTCGGCCGCCGCGCTGGCGCTGCCCAGCCGGCGGGTCAGATGGCGCAGCAACTCCTGGTAGTGGCGCGTCAGCAGCGCCAGCAGCGAGGACCGATCCTGCTCGGCCATTCCGACCTTGATTCCACCCCCGAAACGAGACCGGCGCGACCTTATTTCAAATGCAAATCACTCGCAATTGCGAATTTGCAGTGCAGCATGAGACCGAGGTCAATCCGCCTCCTTCGCCAGGCAGCACTTCTTGTACTTCTTGCCGCTGCCACAGGGGCACGGGTCGTTGCGGCCGACATCCCGCGTCGGATTGACCGCAGGCTCGCCGAACGTGATGGACGGCCATCCACGGGGGACCAGCGGATCGTCCAGATCGTCGAACCCATCATCCGGCCCATCCCCTCTCGCCAGCTGCTCTCGGTATTCCTCCGAGAAGCCGTGCCAGGTCGAGAGGGTGCCGACCGCATCAACGAACGGGCCCACATGGTTGGCGGTGAAGCGAGCCATCCGATCGGGGTCGTCGAGAGTCTGCCGGAGATCGTCGCGGAAATCGTCGACGTCCATGACGTGCAGGAAGTACTCGTCGACCAGCCGCTCCGCCTGTGGCGCCAGATCCGCGTAGCCCAGGCTCGAGACCGCATTCACCCAGCCGAGCCAGACGACATTCTCGCCCTGCGGCTGCATGTGCTCGTGAAGATGCAGCAGATAGGCCCGCATCTCCTCGTTGGAGATCGCGCCCATGCGGCAGTGCCAAGCCAGAGCCTCGAATGCGGCCTCGCGCACGAACTGGTCGGCCGCGGCATCCTCGATCACCGTCTTCAGCGGCGCAGGATCGCCATCGAAGGTGCTGATCAGGATCTGATTGAGAGTCACGGTGGTCGCGTCGCCGAGGATCCAATCGATCGCTTCGCTGTCGCGGACCAAGCGGCAGAGACCCGGAAAGGCGCGCGTCTCCTGCATCTCCCCCATCATGTGGAGGATGAAGAAGAGGGCATCTCCCGTGTCGTCCGACCGATCGTCACCGTCGGCGTAGCGTTCCATCAGCTCGATGAACCGCGGCCCGGCTTTATCCCAATGCTGCAGCGCCCAGTTCATCGCGTCGACGGGCAGAACGCCGTCCGGCGACTCGCCAAGGTCCCGGATCGCCTCGTCCACGGTCATGATGGCCGGTCCTTCCGACATCGCCGTCACCCGCCCCAGCTGCGCTCCAGCACACCGAACCAGTTCTCGGTGCCGAGCTTGCGCAGCAGCGCGTCGTCATAGCCATGGCCGCGCAGCGCCTCGAACAGCCGCGGCAGGCCGGCCGCGTCCTTGATCGCCGCGGGCACGGTGGCGCCGTCGTAGTCGGAGCCCATGCCGACGCCGTCCTCGCCCAGCCGCTCGATCAGCGCATCGAGGTGCCGGATCATGATCTCAAGATCGGTGTCGGCGTTCATCGACCCGTCCGGCCGCAGGAAGGCGGTGGCGAAGTTCAGCCCGACCATGCCGCCGCTCTCGCGGATCGCGTCGAGCTGCCGGTCGGTCAGGTTGCGCGCATGCGGGCAGACCGAATGGGCGTTGGAATGGGTCGCGACCAGCGGCGCCGTCGACAGCTCCGCCACGTCCCAGAAGCCCTTCTCGTTCAGATGCGACAGGTCGATCAGGATGCGGCGCTCGTTGCACACCCGCACCAGCTCGCGCCCGGCATCGGTCAGGCCCGGCCCGGTGTCGGGCGAGCTTGGGAACTTGAACGGCACGCCGTGGCCGAAGGCGTTCGGCCGGCTCCAGACGATGCCGAGCGAGCGCAGGCCGGCGGCGTAGAGCAGGTCGAGCATGCGGAAATCGGTGTCGATCGCCTCGCAGCCCTCGATGTGGAACACCGCGGCCAGCGACTCACGGGCGATGGCGGCGCGGATCTCGGCGACGTTGCGGCAGACGCTGAGGCCGCCCTCACGCTCCAGCCGCAGCAGGATCGAGGCCATCGCCGCGGTCGAGGCCTGGGCCTCGGCCAGCCCCAGCTCCGGCGGCAGTTGCACGGTGTAGTTGCCGCCCTGCATCCGGTCGATCGAGCCGGAGGAGTGCGGCGACGGTGGGAAGATCGCGAACATGCCGCCGACGAAGCCGCCGCGGCGTGCCCGCGGCAGGTCGAGATGGCCGGTCGCGGTGCCCTCGATGAAGGCGGCCTCGGCCGAGGCCGCGTGGGACTTCAGGAGACGCAGCAGGACGTCATTGTGCCCGTCGAACACGGGAATGGGCGCAGGCTCGGTCATCGGGTCCATCATCTCGGGGGCGCGGCCGCGGGTCGGCCGGGGTTACCCGAGTTGAGCAGCCCCGGCGCACCCTGGCAAGGCGTCGCGTCATGGCCGGCCGAGGCGCCGGGCGGCGACGCGCAGCTCGGCGCCCAGCACGTCCAGGAAGGCGCGGGTCTTGGGCGCCAGGTACCGGGCCGAGGGGAACACCGCCTGGACCGGCGAGGCCGGCGACGCGTGATCGGCCAGCACCCGGACCAGCCGGCCGGCGGCCAGGTCCCCGGCCACGTACCAGATCGACTTGAGCACGATACCGGCGCCGGCCAGCGCCGCCTCATGCGCCACCTCGCCATCATTGCTCATGATCGCGCCGGAGACGGCGACCTCGACCGGCGGCTCGCCCGGCCGCACGAAGCTCCAGGCCGTCATCGGCGGGTCGCCATAGACGATGCAGGAATGGCCGGCCAAGTCCTCCGGCGTCTCCGGACGGCCGCGCCGGGCGAGATAGTCCGGTGCGGCGCAGACCACCCGCCAGTTCGGCGCCAGGTCCCGCACCATCAGGGCGCTGTCGGGCAGCACCGCCTGCCGGATGGCAAGGTCGATGCCGGTCTGCACCAGGTCCAGCACTGCATCCGTGGCCGTCACCTGCACCCGGACGTCCGGACAATCCGTCTGGAACCGAGCGAGGATCGGCGCGATCCAGCGGCGGGCGAAGGCGGCCGTGGTGGTCACCCGCAGCAGGCCGCGGGGCCGGCCGTCGCCGCCCACCGCCTCCTGCGCCGCTTCCAGCTCCGCCAGGATGCGCAGCGCCCGCTCGTGGAACGCCGCGCCCTCCTCGGTCAGGCTCAGCCGCCGGGTGGTGCGCTGCACCAGCCGGGCGCCGAGCGCCGCCTCCAGCCGCGCCAGCCGCTTCGACACCACCGCCAGCGACAGGCCCAGATCCCGCGCGGCCGCCGACAGGCTGCCGGCGACGGCGATGCGGGCGAAGACGGCGATGTCGGTCAGGTTCTCGATCGCACCCATTCTCAATGATCCGGAAAGAGTGGCTTTCTCGATCCGAGTATTATTTCCGGAACGTGGAAGGTCCAGATCTTCGCGACGACCGGCCGGACGGGCCGGCGGGCATGAAAGGAGCGAGACGATGGGCGATCTTTCGGGCCAGCGGGTGCTGGTGGTGGGCGGCAGCTCGGGGCTCGGCCTCGCGACGGCGCAGGCGGCCGCCGGCCTCGGCGCGATGGTGACGGTGGCCTCGCGGTCGCAGGAGAAGATCGACGCGGCGGTGGCGACGATCGGCACCGGCGCCGAGGGCCGGATGCTCGACACCACCTCGGATGCCGCGGTCGAAGCCTTCTTCGCCGACGGAACCGTCTACGACCATGTCGTGGTCACGGCGGCCCAGACCAAGGTGGCGGCTGTGCGCGAGCTGCCGCTGGCCGACGCCTTCGCCTCGATGAACTCGAAGTTCTGGGGCGCCTATCGCATCGCCCGCGCCGCGCCGATCCACGACGGCGGGTCCTTGACCCTGGTCACCGGCGTGCTTGCCATCCGGCCGCGCAAGGGGGCAGCGATCCAGGGCGCGATCAATGCCGGGCTGGAGGCGCTGGCCCAGGGCCTGGCGCTGGAGCTGGCGCCGGTGCGGGTCAATACGGTCTCGCCCGGGCTGGTGGCGACGCCGCTGTACGACCGCATGGCCGCCGATGCGCGCCAGGCGATGTACGACCGCGCCGCCGCGACCCTGCCGGCTGGGCTGGTCGGCCGGCCGGAGCACATCGCCAGCCAGATCCTGGCCTTCATCGCCAACCCTTACGCCACCGGCAGCACGGTCTATATCCATGGCGGCGGCGCCCTGGTCTGACGTCCCGGGAGGCCTCGCCCCGTATCCTGGAGATTACCCATGAAGATCGACCTGTCGGGCAAAACCGCCCTCGTCACCGGCTCGACCACCGGAATCGGCTTCGCCATCGCCCAGGGGCTGGCGGCCGCCGGCGCCGAGGTGATCGTGAACGGCCGCAGACCCGCCGCGGTGGCGGAGGCGATCGAGCGGATCAAACAGGCCGTGCCCGGCGCCGCGCTGCGACCCGCCGTGGCCGACGTCTCGACCGCCGCGGGCTGCGCCGAGCTGCTGGCGGCGGTGCCGGAGGCCGACATCCTGATCAACAATGTCGGCATCTTCGAGATGAAGGAGTTCTTCGACATTCCGGACGAGGACTGGACCCGGTTCTTCGAGGTCAATGTCATGTCCGGCGTGCGGCTGTCACGCGCCTATCTGAAGGGGATGCTGGCGCGGGACTGGGGCCGGGTGGTGTTCATCTCCTCCGAATCGGGCCTGAACATCCCGGTGGAGATGGTGCATTACGGCTTCACCAAGACGGCGCAGATCTCGATCGCCCGTGGCCTGGCCAAGCTGACCCGGGGGACGGGCGTCACCGTCAACTCGGTGCTGCCCGGTCCGACCATGACCGAGGGGGTCAAGGACTTCCTGCGCGAGATGGCCGAGGAGTCCGGCAAGTCGATCGACGAGACCGCCACCGAGTTCGTCCGCACCCATCGCCCGACCTCGATCATCGGCCGCATGGCGACGCCGGAGGAGGTCGCCAACATGGTGGTCTACGCCGTCTCGCCCCAGGCCGCGGCCACCAACGGCGCGGCCCTCAGGGTCGACGGCGGCGTGGTCGACACCATTGCCTGATCCTGCTCCCGGCCGTCGCCGCCGCGGCGGAAGGCGCGCGGCGACCGGCCCGTCTCCTTGGCGAACAGCCGCGAGAAATAGGCCGGGTCGTTGAAGCCGAGGGCATAGGCCGCCTCGGCCACCGAGACGTTGGTGTAGAGCAGCAGGCGCTTGGCCTCGAGCAGCAGCCGGTCCTGGATCAGCCGGGCCGGCGGCGCGCCGGCCACCCGGCGGCAGGCGGCCCAGAGCCGCTTCGGGCTGACCGCCAGGGCCCGGGCATAATCCTCGACCTCGTCATGGGCGCGGTAGCGCTGTTCGATCCGCTCACGGAACCGGGCCACCAGCAGCGCTTGCGGGCCCGGCGCCGCCGTCTCCCCGCCGCCGGTCTGCGCCAGGCGCAGCACCTCGACCAGGATGCCGACCAGCAGCGCCTCCACCGCCGCGGCCCGGCCGGGCGCCAGCCAGGCAAGCTCGCGCGACAGCCGCCCGAGGCTGGCGCGGAGGAAGCCGTGGTCGGCGGCCGGGATCACGGCCGGCGCCGCGAAGAGCGGACGGAACTCCGGCTCGCGCCGCATCAGCTCGCGCAGATACGCGTCGGAGACGGTCAGCACCGAGCCGATCGTCTCCGGCTCGAAGTCGAAGCCGTGCACCACCCCGGCCGGCATCAGCAGCAGGCAGGGGGCCGGCAGCCGGATCGACTGCCCCTCGGCCCGAGCGACGCCGCCCCCGCGGGTGAAGTGGAAGACATGGTTCAGGTTGGCATGGGCATGGGCCCGGATGGTCCAGCCACTGGGCCGGCTGCGGTCTTCCAACGCCTCCAAATGCAGGAACCGGTCATCGACCGTCCGCGGTGCCTCGCCATAGAGGAAGAAATTCGGAATCGTGGGCGTCTGCATGGATTCCTGCCTCCTGGCCGCCCAAGGTGCGCGGGAAGAATTGTCCAAATTTTGCGACGCCGCGTCCATGGCTTTCCGCGCCGTCGCGCCTAGCCTTTCCGGAAACGACAGGCTCCGGGAGGGCCAAATGCGCACCAAGGTCGCGATCATCGGCGCCGGGCCGGCCGGGATGGTGCTGGCCCATCTGCTGCACCGCGCCGGCATCGACGCCGTGGTGGTCGAGCGCCGCAGCCGGGACCATGTCGAGGGCCGGGTCCGCGCCGGGGTGCTGGAGCAGGGCACGGTCGACCTCTTGGACCGGCTGGGCCTCGGCGATCGCCTGCGCCGCGAGGGGCTGCCCCATGCCGGCACCAACCTGGCGGTTGACGGCGAGATGTTCCGCATCGACATGCAGGCCATGACCGGCTCCTGCATCACCGTCTACGGCCAGCAGGAGGTGATGCGCGATCTGTTCGACGGCGCCGAGGAGCGCAGCCTGACGGTGGTGTTCGAGGCCGGGGACGTGGCGCTGCACGACATAGAGACCGACCGCCCCTATGTCAGCTGGCGGCAGGACGGCGTCGAGCGGCGCCTGGGCTGCGACCTCATCGCCGGCTGCGACGGCTTCCATGGGGTCAGCCGCGGCTGCATCCCCGACGGTGTGCGGCAGGAGTTCGAGCGGATCTATCCCTTCGGCTGGCTGGGCGTTCTGGCCGAGGTGCCGCCGGCGCATCACGAGCTGATCTACGCCAACCACGAGCGCGGCTTCGCCCTGGCCAGCATGCGGTCGGCCCATCGCAGCCGCTATTACGTGCAGTGCCCGCTGGACGACCGGATCGAGGACTGGCCGGACGACAGGTTCTGGGACGAAATCTGCCTGCGCCTGGGTCCGCAGGCGGCGGTGGTGCGCGGCCCGTCTTTCGAGAAGAGCATCGCACCGCTGCGCAGCTTCGTGTCCGAGCCGATGCGCCACGGCCGGCTGTTCCTGGCCGGCGATGCCGCGCACATCGTGCCGCCGACCGGCGCCAAGGGGCTGAACCTGGCGGTGTCCGACGTGGCCATGCTGGCCGAGGCCTTCGGCGAGTTCTATGGCGAGCGCTCGGCCGCCGGGATCGACGCGTATTCCGCCCGCGCCTTGGCTCGGGTGTGGAAGGCGGAACGCTTCTCCTGGTGGTTCACCGGCCTGACCCACCGCTTCCCCGAAACCGGCCCGCTGGAGCGCCGGCTGCAGCGGGCCGAGCTGGACTATATCCGCAGCTCCCGCGCCGCCCAGACCGTGCTGGCCGAGAACTATGTCGGGCTGCCGCTGGGCTGACGCGCGGCCGTATCGACTCTCACCGTCATTGCGAGGAGGCGAAGCCGACGAAGCAATCCAGGGGCCACAGCGAGCGGCCCTGGATTGCTTCGCTGCGCTCGCAATGACGATGGTGGCCGTTGCGAGAGGGTATCCTCATCCCGCATCCGCCAGGATCATCCCGGCGCCCTTCTCCGCCACCATCATGGTCGGGGCGTTGATGTTGCCGGCGGTGATGTTGGGGAAGATCGAGGCGTCGACCACGCGCAGGCCCGGCACGCCGTGCACCCGCAGCCGGGCGTCGACCACCGCGGTCGCCGGGTCCGGCCCCATCGCGCAGCTGCCGCACAGATGGTAGATCGAGCCGCTGTTGGCGCGGAACCAGTCCAGCAGCGCGTCGTCGCTCTCGGCTCCGGCGGAGGGCGGCATCTCCTCTGCCGTGACCGCGGCCAGGCTCGGCGCCGCCATGATCCGGCGCGCCAGCCGGCCGCCCTGCAGCACCTCCTCGATGTCGCGGTCGGTCGACAGGTAGTTCGGCCGGATCCTGGCCGGCGCCGCCGGGTCGGGCGAGGCGATGGCGATCTCGCCGCGGCTGGTCGGCCGGCACGCGTTGAAGGCCAGCAGGAAGCCCGGATAGGGCTCCGGCTTCAGCCCGGCCTTCGGGCTGTCCGGGATGCGGTAGGACAGTGGGTTGAAGTAGAGCTGGATGTTCGGCCGCGCCTCGTCCGGCGCGCCGCGGAAGAAGCCGCCGGCCTGGTTGACGCTCATGGCGAAGGGACCCTTGCGGGTCAGCAGGTATTGCAGCCCCAGCTTGGCTTGACCGAACAAGCTGCCGAAATCGCCGTTCAGCGTCGGCACGCGCGACCGGTAGTAGAAGCTGGCGCAGAGATGGTCCTGCAGGTTGCGCCCGACCGCCGGCAGGTGATGCGCGACCGCCACTCCGGCTTCGGCCAACCGCGCGCCGTCGCCGATGCCGGAGAGCTGCAGCAGCTTCGGCGTGTCGACCGCGCCGGCCGCCAGGATCACCTCGCGCCGCGCCGTGACGATCCGGGTCTCCGACCCCTGCCGAATCTCGACGCCGGTGGCCCGGCCGGTGCCGTCCAGCACCACCCGCAGGGCCTGGGCGTCGCGCTCGACCGTCAGGTTGCTGCGGCCCAGCGCCGGGTGCAGGTATTCGACGCTCGACGACGACCGCCGCCCGTCGCGGGTGTTGACGTCGTAGACCCCCGCCCCCTCCACCGTCGCGCCGTTGAAGTCCGGGTTCGGCGGCAGCTGCAGCTCGCCGCAGGCCCGCAGGAAGGCGTCGCTGACCGGATGGGTCATGCCGCGCATCGGCGTGACATGGATCGGCCCGTCGCCGCCGTGCCATGGCGAGGCGCCGCCGGCATGCGTCTCCAGCCGGCAGAACGTGGGCAGCACGTCGTCATAGGCCCAGCCGGGATTGCCGGCCGCGGCCCAGTCGTCGAAATCGTCCGCGGCGCCGCGGACGAACACCATGGCGTTGATCGAGCCGGAGCCGCCCTGCACCTTGCCGCGCGGGCAGTAGATGCGCCGGCCGCCCAGCGCCGGCTCGGGCTCCGACCAGTACATCCAGTTGACACGGGGGTCGTAGTAGCTGCGGGCATAGCCGACCGGGATGCGGAACCAGAAGGAATCGTCGCGGCCGCCGGCCTCGAGCAGCAGCACGGAATGCCGGCCGCTCTCGCTCAGCCGCGCCGCCAGGATGCAGCCGGCCGAGCCGGCGCCGACGATGACGTAGTCATGGGTCATGAAGCGTTGCTCAGCCTCGGGCCGGGGCGAACTGCTTCACGTCGGCGGGCTCGGACGCCATCTGCAGGTGCAGCCGGTCGCCGGTGTAGGGCGAGTGCTTCGCCACCACGTCCAGGTTCAGCTCGACCCCCAGGCCGGGTTCGCGCGACGGGATCAGATAGCCGTCGTAGAAAGTCAGGGGCTTCTTGAGGATCTCGGCGTGGAAGCCGCCGAAATCGAGGATCGATTCCTGGATCAGGAAGTTCGGCGAGGCGGCGCCGAGCTGGATGCTGGCGGCGGCGACCACCGGGCCGCAATACACATGCGGCGCGATCTGGGCGTAGTAGGCCTCGGCCATGCTGGCGATCTTCTTGGCCTCCAGGATGCCGCCGACCCGGCCGATATCAGGCTGCAGGATCGAGGCGGCGCCCAGTTCCAGCACCCGCTGGAATTCGTATTTCGTGCACAGCCGCTCGCCGGTCGAGATCGGAATCGAGGTCGCGCGCGCCACCTCGGCCATCGCCGCCTCCTGGCCCGGCGGCACCGGCTCCTCGAACCACAGCGGATCGTATTTCTCCAGCCGCTTGGCCAGGCGGATGGCCGAGGACGGCACCATCTGGCCATGGGTGCCGAACAAGAGGTCGGCGCTGCTGCCCACCGCCTCGCGCACCTTGCGGCAGAAGGTCTCGCAGCGGTCGAGCACGCCGAGGGAGATCTGGTGCCCGGAATAGGCGGTGTACGGACCGGCCGGGTCGAACTTCACCCCGGTGAAGCCCATCCTGACCATCTCGACGGCGCATTCGGCCGCCAGGTCGGGGTCGTTGAAGTCGAACTCGCCGGCGGCGTTCTTCGGGTAGAGATAGGTGTAGGCGCGCAGCCTCTCGTGCACCAGCCCGCCCAGCAGGTCATGGACCGGCCGGCCGGCCGCCTTGCCGATGATGTCCCAGCAGGCGATCTCCAGCCCCGAGACGATGCCCATCATCGTCGGGTCCGGGCGCTGGGTGAAGCCGCTGGAATAGGCCGACCGCCAGAACCGCTCGATCCGGTGCGGGTCGTGGCCCAGCAGGTGGCGCTCGAACACGTCCCCGATCAGCGGCACCAGCGCCTGGGGGTGGAAGGCCGTGCTGTAGATCTCGCCGACCCCCTCGATGCCGTCGTCGGTCTTCAGCAGCACGAAGATCCAGTACATGCCACCGACATGCGGCGGCGGAACGGCGACGACATGGGTCTCCAACGACGCGATCTTCATGCGGCGGCCTTTCGCTCGGGCCGGCGCACCAGCGCATCACGGCCCGGGCCATCATGGCTCGCCCGATCCCGCCCCTCCAGGCCGGCGGCGACGGAAAATCCCGCGCAAACGACGCCGCCCGGCCGGCGAGTCACGAAGCTGTGGCCCGACTGTCATCGCCCTGTCATGCTTCGCCCCTAAAGGCAGCACCCGCAAACCACATGCCGATTGTCTTCGGGGGGCAGGATGCTCAATCGCCGTCAGGTTCTTTCCGCCGGCGTCGCCGCCGGCGCCATTGCCCTGGTGCCGCGGCGCCGCGCCCGCGCCGCCGTGACCCGGATCGACGTCTACACCAACAGCGACGCCAATGTGTCGGACTGGTGGACCAATGTCGTGAAGCCGGCCTTCGAGGCGGCGCATCCGGAGTTCGAGATCAACATCGTGATCTCGCGCGGCGCCGGCAGCGGCGGCATCGTGGCGATCGCCGACCGGGCCTTCGCGGCGTTGAAGGCGGGCGCGGACCCGCAGGTCGACTTCTTCGAGCAGCACGACCCGCGGCTGCCCCAGGGCGGCATCGAGGCCGGGCTGTGGGTCCGGCTCGACGCCGGCGCCGTGCCCGGCTACGGCCGCGTCAACCCGCTGGCGGTCGAGACACCCTACGGCCTGCCCTATCGCGGCTCCCAGGTCGTGCTGGCCTATGATTCGGAGAAGGTGGCCGAGGCCGAGGTGCCGAAGGACTGGCCCGGCCTGGTCGCCTGGATCAAGGCCCATCCCGGCCAGTTCATCTACGGCCGGCCGGACAAGGGCGGGTCGGGCCGCAACTTCGTGGTCCGCGCCATCCACGAGGCCAATGGCCGCGATCCGTCGCTGTTCACGGTCGCCGGCTTCACGAAGCAGGCGGCGGAGGAGCGCTTGCCCAAGGCCTGGACCATCCTGAACGACCTGGCACCGTCGCTGTACGAGAAGGGCGCCTACGCCGCCGGCAACACGCCGACGCTGCAGCTTCTGGCCAGCGGCGCCGTGTCGATGATCCCGGCCTGGTCGGACCAGGCGCTGCAGGGCATCGCGCAGGGCGTGCTGCCGCCCTCGGTCAAGCTGTTCCAGCTGCAGGATCTGGCCTTGTGCGGCAGCTTCGCCGACGCCACCGTGCCCGGCAACGCGGCGCACAAGGACGCCGCCCTGGCCCTGGCCGACTTCCTGCTGACCGACGGGATCCAGGTCTCGATCGTCAAGGACCTCGGCGGTTTCCCGGGGGTCGACTGGGGCAAGCTGCCGCCGGAGCTGAAGGACCAGTTCGCCGCGGTGATCCCGACCTCGATCCCGACCTATCCGGGCGGCGACTGGGAGGCGGCGATGAACGACGGCTGGTACCGCAACGTCGCCCCCAACATCGACCGGTCGAAGTGATCGAAGGGTCCGGCCCGTCCCTGCGCGCGATCGGCTTCCGGCGGCAGGCGCTCGGCCTGCTGATGGTGGCGGCGCCGGTGCTGCTGGTGGTGGCGCTGGTGCTGGTGCCGGCGGTTTCGGCGATCCTGACCACGCTGCGGGTCGAGGTCGACGGCCGCAGCGTCTTCTCGCTGGCCAACTATGCCGAGTTCTTCGCCGACCCGCAGAGCCGCCGCAACCTCGGCTTCACCCTGTGGACCACGGCGGTGGCAACGCTGCTGCTGCTGGCCCTGTGCCTGCCGCTGGCGCTCTACCTCCGCTTCGCCACCGGCCGGTTGCCGGCGGTGGTGCAGGGCATCGCCGTGTTCCCGCTGTTCGTGCCCGGCATCATCGTCGCCTATGCCCTGATCCGGTCGATCGGGCCGAACGGTCTCCTGGCCACGATCCTCGCCGCCTTCGGCATCGGCGGCTACGTCTCGCCCTATCTCGGCCCCTGGGGCCCGGTGATCGGACTGGTGTGGGAGGGCGTGCCGCTGACCTTGCTGGTGCTGCTGTCCGGCCTGGCCCAGGTGCCGCTGCCGGCGATCGAGGCCGCGCGCGACGTCGGCGCCGGCCCCTTCCGCATCCTGGTCAGCATCGTCCTGCCGCTGATCCGCAACTCGCTGCTGATCGCCTTCGCCCTCGAATTCCTCAACATCTTCGGCAGCTTCACCCTGCCCTATCTGCTCGGCCCCGCCTCGCCGGAGATGATGGGCGTGTACATGCAGCGCACCTTCGGCGACGTGCGCGACCCGGTCGCCGCACAGACCCAGGCCGTCGTCACCTTCCTGATCTGCGCCGCGGTCGGCGTGCTCTATGTCCGCGCGATCTCGAAATCGCGCGCCCGAGGTGCGCCGTGACCGCGGCCCGGCGCCTGCTGCGCCGCCTGCCCGGTCCGCTGCTGGCGACGGTGCTGGCGGTCGCCATCATCGTGCCGATCGCCACCGTGTTCCTGTGGGCCTTCGCCGAGGCCTGGCGCTACCCGGCGCTGCTGCCGACGCAATGGGGCTTCCGCTTCTGGGGCATGACCCTGGCCCGCGCCGATGTCTGGTCGGCGCTGCGCACCTCGCTGGCGCTGTCGGTGGTGGTCACCGCGGTCTCGGCCGCGATCTGCCTGCCCGCCGCCTATGCCTTCGCCAGGCTCGACTTCCCCGGCAAGCAGTTGCTCCTGCTGTCCTTCCTGGCGACCCAGGCCTTCCCGAAATTCGGCCTCTACGTCGCCATCGCCGCGATCTTCCTGCAGCTCGGCCTGATCGGCACCTTCGCCGGCGTCGCCATCATCCAGGTGCTGAACACGCTGCTGTTCATGATCTGGATCCCGGTCGCCGCCTTCCAGAACGTCGACCGGCGGCTGGAGGAGGCCGCGCGCGATGTCGGGGCAGGTCCGTTCCGCACCTTCTGGCACGTCACCCTGCCGCAGGCCGGCCCGGCCATCGCCGCGGCCCTGCTGCTCAGCTTCGTCGGCACCTTCTACGAGACCGAGGGCGCCTGGCTGATCGGCGCGCCGACGGTCCGGACCATGCCGATCCTGATGATCTCCCTGATCAACAACCAGCTGGTGATCCAGTACGGCGCGGTGCTGTCCGTGCTGCTCTGGGTCCCGTCCTTCGTCGCGCTGCTGTTCGCGCGCAACATCCTCAGCGCCCGCACCATCGCGCGCGGGCTCGGAGCCTAGGAACGCATGGCCACGCTCGAGCTCGACCGCCTGACCAAGCGCTTCGGCGAGACCGCCGCGGTCGACCGCGTGTCGCTGGCGATCGGCGACGGCGAGCTGGTCTGCCTGCTCGGCCCGTCCGGCTGCGGCAAGTCGACCGTGCTGCGCATGGTCGGCGGCTTCGAGACGCCGAGCGGCGGCCGGGTCGCGATCGACGGCGCCGACATCGGCGCGCTGCCGCCGAACCACCGCCCGACCGGCATGGTGTTCCAGAGCCACGCGCTGTGGCCGCACATGACCGTGGCCCGCAACATCGCCTTCGGCCTGCGCCTCAGGCCGCTGTCGCGCGGCGAGGTCGGCCGCCGGGTCGACGGCGTGCTCGATCTGGTCGGCCTCTCCGGCTACGGCGGCCGCTATCCCGGCCAGCTGTCGGGCGGCCAGCAGCAGCGCGTCGCCATCGCCCGCTGCGTCGTGCTGGAGCCGAAGATCCTCTTGATGGACGAGCCCTTCTCCGCCCTCGACGCCCATCTCCGGGTGCGGCTGCGCGAGGAGGTGCGGGCGATCCAGCGCCGCCTCGGCCTGACCACCGTCTTCGTCACCCACGACCAGGAGGAGGCGATGACGCTGGCCGACCGCATCGTGGTGATGAAGGACGGGCGGATCGAGCAGGTCGGCCGGCCCGGCGAGATCTATGCCCGGCCGGAGACCGAATTCGTCGCCGGCTTCATCGGCACCATGACCCTGGCCGAGGCGCGGGTCGAGGCCGGCCTCTTGCGCTGGGGCGGCCTGACGGCGCCCTGCGACCTGGCGGACGGCCCCGCCACCCTGGCGCTGCGGCCGGAGGATCTGGTTCCCGTCCCCGCCGGCACGCCGGACGCCGTCTCCGGCCGGGTCGCCCGGCTGGTCGACCTCGGCGCGGTGCGGATGGCCGATGTGGACATCGGCAACGGCGCCGCGCTCAAGCTGCAGCTCGGCCGGGCCGACGGCATCGCCGAGGGCGCCGCGGTGACGCTGCGCCCGACCCGCTGCGCGGTGTTCCGCCCGGGCGAGCCGGCCCGCCACCTGACCCTGGCCGAGCCCGCCCGGCAACCGGAGCAGACCCATGCCTGACGGCATCGAGATCGTCTTCCAGGGTCACCGCACCCGGCTGAAATGGCACCGGCTGCAGCGTCGGCCCGAGGACATCCCCTTCACCCCCGCCCGGCTGCGCGAGGGCATGGCGCTGGGCGCCTCGATGGAGGTGGATCTGCGCCGCCGCGCCGATGGCGGCTTCGCCTGCCTGCACGACGAGACGCTGGACCGCGAGACCACCGGCCGCGGCGCGGTCGCGGCGGCCACCTCCAGCGATCTGCGGGCCTTGCGGATGCGCGGCAAGGACGGGACGCCGACCGAGGAGCGCCTGCTGCTGCTCGAAGATCTGGCCGAGCTGGCCACGGCCGGGGCCGATCCCGCCACCCTGGTCCAGCTCGACCTCAAGGAGGCGGATGCGGCGCTGGACGGGCGCAGCGTCGACGCCTTCCGGTCGGTGCTGGCGCCGGTGGCCGGCCGTTTCATCCTCAGCGGCGGCGACTGGACGGCGGTGCGCCGTCTCGGCGCGGCGGTCCCCGGGCTGCGTCTCGGCTTCGATCCCTGCGACGACGACACCCTGGGAACCCTGGTCGCCGCGGCGGATGCCGAGCGCTTCATCGCCGCGGCGCTGGACCATGCCCCGGACGCGACGATGATCTACCTGTCCTGGCCGATCGTGCTGCGCGCCGACGCGCTGGGGGTCGACCTGATCGCGTCCTGCCATGCCGCCGGCAGGACGGTCGACGCCTGGACCCTGAACCCGGACCATCCGGGCGCCGCGGCCGCGCTGGCCCGGCTGGTGGCGCTGCGCGCCGACCAGATCACCACCGACGCGCCGGGCGTGCTGGAGGCGTTGTTCGACCAGCCCAAACCGCCTGGTTAGGTTAGGTTAGGTTGGGTTCGCTCCGCGAACCCAACGCGCAGCCCCGACGATGTTGGGTTCGCGCAACCGCGAACCCAACCTACGCGGAACCGACCGTGCTCCTATGCATTGCCATGCAGAGGGACACCCGCGGGAACCGCCGAATGATCGATACCGTCGACCGCTGGCTGGACTGGTTCCAGGCCCAGCTGCCCTGGATGCCGCCCTGGGCGATCAGCGCCGGCCTGCTGGCCTTGGCCGTGATGGTCGCAAGGGGCGTCCACCAGATCCTGTTCCGGGCGGCGACCCGCATCGTCGCCGGCAAGGACCTGTTCTGGCGCTCGCTGGTGTCGCGCACCCACGGGCCGACGCGGCTGGCCGCGATGATCGTGGCGATCTCCGCCGCGGCCACCGTCGCGCCGCTGTCCGACGCCCAGGTCGGCATCGTCCGCCACATCCTGCTGCTGGCCTTCATCGCCCTGCTCGGCTGGGTGGCGCTGACCGCCCTGCACATCTGGATGACGGTCTATCTGCGCCGCTTCACGCTGGACGCCGAGGACAACCTGCTGGCGCGCAAGCACGTCACCCAGACCCGGATCCTGCGCCGGGTGGTCGCGGCGTTGATCGTGACGGTCGCTCTCTCCGCCGCGCTGATGACCTTCGAGGAGGTGCGGCAATACGGCATCAGCCTCCTGGCCTCGGCCGGCGCCGCCGGCCTGGTCATCGGCCTGGCGCTGCAGCCGATGCTGAAGAACATGATCGCCGGCATCCAGCTGGCGGTGACCCAGCCGATCCGCATCGACGACGCCGTCCTGGTCGAGAACGAATGGGGCAACATCGAGGAGATCACCTCGACCTATGTCGTGGTCCGGCTGTGGGACTGGCGCCGGCTGGTGCTGCCGCTCAGCTACTTCATCGAGCACCCGTTCCAGAACTGGACGCGCGAGGGTTCCGCCCTGATCGGCAGCGTCTTCCTCTATCTCGACCATACCGCGCCGGTGGCGGAGATGCGGTGCAGGCTGGACGAGATCGCCAAGGCCTCGCCGCTGTGGGACGGCCAGGTCGCGGTGCTGCAGGTCACCGATTTCCGCGAGCAGGTGATGGAGATCCGCATGCTGGTCAGCGCCCGCAACTCCGGCCGGGCCTTCGACCTGCGCTGCGAGGTGCGCGAGAAGATGATCGGCTGGCTGCAGGAGGCGCATCCGCGGGCCCTGCCCCGGTGGCGCGGCGAGCTGCAGCCACCGGATGTCGAGGCCGAGGAGATCGTCCGCCGCCGGGCTGCCGGCCGCGGTTAGCCGCCGGTCAGCAGCCCGACCAGCCAGGGATGCAGGCCGGGATTGGCGCCGAGAACCGCGCCGGTCGCCGGGATCGGACCGCCGTCGAAGCCGGTGGCGATCCCGCCCGCCTCGCGCAGCATCAGCACCGCGGCGGCGTAGTCGAGCGGCGACAGGCCGTCCTCGAAGAAGGCGTCGTGCCGGCCGGCCGCGACATAGCACAGGCTGAGCGCGGCGGAGCCGAGCCGGCGCACCCCGGCGGCGCGGTCGATCACCCCGCGCAGCGCGCGGTGATAGGACTCGACTTCGATGCTGCGCACCTGGCCGGGGATCGGCAGGCTGGCGCCGACCAGCGCCTCTTCCGGCACCACGCCGCGGTCGATCCGCAGCCGGCGGCCGTTCAGGAAGGCGCCGAGGCCGCGCTCGGCGACGAAGGCCTCGCCCAGGCTCGGGTCCAGCACCACGCCCGCCACGGTCTCGCCGCCTTCGACCAGGGCGATGGCGATGCCGAAGAACGGCATGCCCCAGGCGAAGTTGGTGGTGCCGTCGATCGGGTCGACCAGGAAGGTGCCGGCCCCGTCGCGCCCCCCGTCGCGCCCGATCGCCGTCCCCTCCTCGCCGGTGATGGCATGGTCCGGGAAAGCGGAAGACAGCGCCGCGGCCACCGCCGCCTCGGACTGCCGGTCGGCGGCGGTGACGAAGTCCCGCGCGCCCTTGCGCTCCAGCGCCGCACCCTCCCAGCGCCCAGCATGGGCCCGAAGGGCCCGGATCGCCTCCGCCCCGGCCAGCGCCGCCTCCAGCATGCGCCGGCTGCGGTCGGTCGGCGCCAGGGCGGCGATGTCGACGGGCGGCGCGGGTGGTCGGAGCATAGGTTCGGTCTCGGTGCGGAGCGGGACATCCTTATCCCATGCGCCCAGAAGGCGGCCAAGGCACCGATTCCCGCTTGCCATGTTCCTCCTTTGTTCTTAACATGACGGAGTCGGCGCTTCCGGGGGATCGAGCATGGCGGCCAGCGACGGCTTCATCGAGTTCCTGCGCGATCAGTTCGCGCTGCTCGGCCCGATCGCGACGCGACGCATGTTCGGCGTCACCGGCCTGTTCTGCGAGGGGGTGATGTTCGGCGTGATGGCAGAGGACGCCCTCTACCTCCGGGTGGACGACCACAACCGCGCGGCCTTCCGGGAAGCGAAGGCCTATCCGCCGCTCAGTTACGAGAAGCAGGGCCGTACCATCGACCTCTCCTTCTGGCGCGTGCCGGACCGGCTGTTCGACGAGCCCGACGAGCTGATCGGCTGGGCACGGGCCGGGCTGGCGGCCGCGCATCGGGTCGCCGCCACGGGATCGCGCCCGCGGTGACCCATGATGCAGCTCTCCCTCGCCCTCGACGACCATCCGCTCCTGCCCCGCATCCGGGACCGGCTGCTGGCGCGGCTCGGGCCGCGGCGCGACGGCCGGCGCCGCGACCCGGTCAGCCAGCTGGTCCGCAGCATGCTCGGCTCCAAGACCCGGGACGAGGTGTCGCGGCGCGTCTTCCGGGAGCTGCGCCGGCAATACCCGTCCTGGGACTGGCTGGGCGAGGAGTCGCCGCGCGCCGTGCTGCGCGTCATCTGGCCGGTGAACCTGGCGGATGCCAAGGCCGAGCAGTTGCCCCAGGCGCTGCGCATGATCGTCGCCTGCACCGGCCGCCTCTCGCTCGACCATCTGGCGGATCTGGACGAGGAGGCGGCGATGCAGTGGCTGCGCCGCCTGCCCGGCGTCGGGTCGAAGATCGCCGCCGCGGTGCTGAACTTCAGCACGCTGCGCAAGCGCGCTCTGGTCGTCGACACGCATCTGCTGCGGCTCGGCGGCCGGCTGGGGCTGCTGCCGCCCGACGCCGACTACGACGCCGGATACGGGCTGTTCATGCGCCAGCTGCAGGATTCGTGGGACGCCGACGACCTCAGCGAACTCCACCGGCTGATGAAGCTGCTGGGCCAGACCATCTGCACCGCCCACGCCCCGGCCTGCGGCGCCTGCCCGCTGCGCGACCTGTGCCCGCGCTGCGGGGTGTGAGGGGTCAACCCGCCTTGGCGGCCGGCTTCAGCATGTCGCCATGCACCGCCTTCAGCTTCTCGACCTTCGGGGTCGAGACCGCCCGGATATAGGGCTGGTTCGGATTCCGCGCGGCGTAGTCGTGGTGATACTGCTCGGCCTCGTAGAAGGCCTCGAGCGGCACCACCTCGGTCACCACCCGCGCGTCGAACAGCCCCTCGATCTGGGCGATATAGGCTTCGGCCACCCGCTTCTGCTGCTCGTCGGCATAAAAGATCGCTGAGCGGTACTGCCGGCCGACATCGTTGCCCTGGCGGTCCTTCTGGGTCGGGTCGTGCGCGATCGAGAAGAACAGCTTGAGGATCTGGCCCAGGCTGATCTTGCCGGAATCGTAGGCCACCTCGATCACCTCGGCATGGTCGGTGGTGCCGGTGCAGACGGCACGGTAGTCGGCCGTCTCGCGGGTGCCGCCGGCATAGCCGGGCCGCACCGACAGCACGCCGTCGAGCTGGCTGTACACCGCTTCGGTGCACCAGAAGCAGCCGCCGCCCAGCACGATCGAGCGGCGGCCCTGCTCTTCGGCGTCCAGCTCGGGGGCGGGAAAGGACCAGGGATCGATCTTCAGGGCCATGGGGTGTCTCCGGCGGCCGGGCGCGGCCGCGAGCGATGGGCTCTCCAAAGGATGAGATCGCGGACCCGGCCGGACAAGCCCCCGTGCCCTTCAGCCGGCGAAGGGCAGGCTCGAGGCCCGCCAGGCCCAGCGCCGGCCGTCATGGCTCAGCTCGGTCAGACTCAGCGGTGCGATGTCGATGCGCCAGAAGGACGAGGCCGGCGCGTCCAGCCCATGCAGGATCGCCGCCCGGATCACCGCGGCATGGGTGACGGCAACGCCGTGGCCGCCGTCGCCGGCCCGGGCATCGACCCAGGCCGCGGCCCGGCGCAACAGATCCGACAGCGTCTCGCCGCCATGCGGGGCCGCGTCCGGATCGGCCAGCCAGGCGATGACGCCGTCCGGCTCCGCGGCCTGGATCTCCTCCAGCCGCCGCCCGGCCCAGCGCCCGTGATCGCCGTCTCGCAGGGCCGGTTCCGACACCGCATCGAACCCGAGCGCCGCCGCCGTCTGCCGCGCCCGCAGCGCCGGGCTGGTCCAGGCCCGGTCGGCCCGCCGGATCATCGGCTTCAGCGCCGCCGCCCGCGGCAGGGCGCGCTCCTCCAGCGGCTCGTCGGCGGGAAACGCGCCCGAGCGGGTGGCGGCGGTGGCGCCGTGGCAGATCAGGGTCAGGCGGGTCGGCATCGGCGGGACCGTTCGGCGGCGGTGGTGCTTGCCGTCAGCAAAGCACAGCCCGCCGGCGATCGGCAGCGGCTTCGATTGACAGACGCCGGGCCGCGACCCATGCTGCAGCCGGTCGCCATGAATGCGGAAGCCGGTGCAACTCCGGCACGGTCGCGCCACTGTGACCGGGGCGGCGTCGTAGACGCGGTTCCGGGAGTCAGACCCCGTCATGGCCCGGGTGCACATCAGCGGGACGCGAATCCCAGGGGAGCGCTATCATGTCCGACATCACCGCCGCGGCACGTCCGATTTCCGTTCCCGTCGGCCCCATCCCTGTCGGGGAAGTGCTGCCCTGGACGGTGTTCGCCGGGCTGCTCCTGCTGCTGGCGGTGTATTTCGTCGGCGCCGAGCAGGGCGCGACCTCCCTCTTCTCCGGCAGTTATGTGCACGAATTCGTGCATGACGGCCGCCATCTGCTCGGCTTCCCCTGCCACTGAGGCCAACCGCCATGGTTGGAAGCCTCCTGCTGCGCGGCATGCTGGTCGGCGTGCTGGCGGGGCTGCTCGCCTTCGGCTTCGCCCGGATCTTCGGCGAGCCGCAGGTGGATCGCGCCATCGCCCTGGAAGGGACGCTGGGCCATTCGCATGACCACGGCGACCATGCCGCGACGGCCACCGCCGGCGGCGAGGCGGAGGAGCCCGAGTTGGTCAGCCGCGAGACCCAGGCCGGGCTCGGCCTCCTGACCGGCGCGGTGGTCTACGGCGCCGCCATCGGCGGGCTGTTCGCGCTGGCCTTCGCCTTCAGCTACGGCCGGGTCGGCCGCTTCGACGCCCGCGCCACCGCGGCCCTGCTGGCGCTCGGCGCCTTCGTCGCGCTGGTGGTGGTGCCCGGCCTGAAATACCCGGCCAACCCGCCCGCGGTCGGCAACCCGGACACGATCGGCGAGCGCACGGCGCTGTACTTCATCATGCTGGCGGTCTCGGTCGCGGCCCTCGTACTGGCGGTCAGCCTCGCCCGCGGCCTGGCCCGGCGTCACGGCGGCTGGACGGCGGGCCTGATTGGGGCCGCCGTCTACATAGCGATCATCGCCGTCGCGCAGACGGCATTGCCGGTGGTGAACGATGTGCCGGAGGGCTTCCCGGCAGACCTGCTGTGGAACTTCCGGATCGCCTCGCTGGGCATGCACGCCGTGCTCTGGACCACGATAGGCCTGGCGTTCGGCGTCCTGGCGGAACGCGCCTTCGCCCGCCGCACCGGCGGGCGCTTCGCGCTGTCCCGCTGATCCTCTACGCCGGCGCCGCAGCCGGCAGCAGGTCCGCGAAGCAGCCCAGCCGCGCCGAGTCCTCGACCGGCACGGCCGGGCCGGTGCCCCAGCCGACGATCCGGCAGGGCACCCCGGCCGCCCGGGCGCAGGCCAGGTCGATGCCGGTGTCGCCGACATAGACCGCCTCGCCCGCCGTCACGCCCAGCGCGCCGAGCGTGTGCAGCAGCGGCCGCGGATCGGGCTTCACATGCGGCGTAGTGTCGGCGCCGACCACCGCGGAGAGATCGCCCAGCAGCCCGAGCTGGTCGAGCACCTGCTCGGCCAGCGCCTGCGGCTTGTTGGTGCAGACTCCGAGCCGGATGCCCGCCGCCCGCAACGCCGGCAGGGCGGTCGCCGCATCGGCATAGAGCCGGGAATCCGCCACCGGCCGGGCGGCGTAGTAATCGAGATAGATCCGGGTGTCCTGGTCGACGTCTGCTTCCGGCAACCCCAGCGCGCGGTGCAGCTTGGCCACCAGCGCCCGCGCCCCCTCGCCGACCAGGGTCTCGATGAAGGCCACCGCCTGCACCGGCGCGCCGCGGTCGGCCAGCATGCGGTTGACCGCATGGGCGATGTCCGGCGCGCTGTCCACCAGAGTGCCGTCGAGATCGAAGATGGCGGCCTTCATGCCGGGTCTGCCTGCCTGTGAATCCGCGCCGGCCTAGCCGACCATGAAGCGGTAGCGGCCGGTGAGCGGAAAGTCGAGCAGCCGATCCTCCAGCCGCGTCCCGCCGCCGATGTTGTGGACCACCAGCGGAGCCCCGCTGGCGCCGGCCCGGCCCGTCACGATGGCGATGTGCGGCAGATTGCCCGGCAGCATCTGGGTGACCAGGTCGCCCTCGGCGAAATCCCTCGGAGATTCGGCCGGCAGCGCCCGGCCGCGGCGGCGGAAGAAGGTCTGCAGGTTCGGCACCCGGCGATGGTCGATGTTCCGGTCCGGGCGCGACAGCCCCCAGGACCGGGGATAGCGCGCGAAGTTCGCCCGCATGTCCTCATGCACCAGGCGCTGCAGGTCGATGCCGAAGGCGTCGCGATAGGCGCGGATCACCACATCGGTGCAGACGCCGCGGTCGCGGGGCACGTCGCCGCCGGGATAGGCCAGGCGGACATAGGCGGGGTCGTAGGTCAAGGTCACGCCGATCTGGGCCTCGGCCGCCGCCACCAGCCGCGCCGGCCGATCCGGCGCTTCGGCCCGGGCGATGCGGCCGAGAACCGGCAGAAGACCGAATGAGAGGAAGAGGCGGCGCCGAAGCATCCCGCGATCGAAGCAGGATTCGGTGGCCGGATTGCGGCGGCCAGTCAGCCGATGCGACGGAACGGATACGCGTCGCGGATCCGGGAATTCACGAACCGGCCCTTCGACTCCGCCTGCAGCAGTTGCCGGTAGACGCGGTCCGGAACGGGATAGTAGCGATAAACGGCGCCGCCGGCATATTCGACATCAAGTGCCTTGGTCCGCGGATCATAACCGACGGAGTTCACGGCGCTGGACTCGAGCGGAGCCCGCCTGATGCGCGGCATGGCACGGCCTCCTCCCTCTCGCGAATGGCCGGATGCCTTGCCGGGTTCCCGCCGTAGACCATCCGATAAATCCGCCTCTATCCGGACGGCCTCCTGCTGCCCTAATATCGTCGTACATTTGCGTTTGGTGTGGGGCGCCGACGAAGTGCGGCGCTTGGAGGAAAGAAAGACGATGGCCGGCCAAGACCGTTCGAGACCGCTGCGGTCCCAGCAGTGGTTCGACAACCCGGACGATCCGGGGATGACTGCCCTGTATATCGAGCGCTACCTGAACTTCGGGATCACGCGGGAGGAGCTCCAGTCCGGCAAGCCGATGATCGGCATCGCCCAGACCGGATCGGACCTGTCGCCCTGCAACCGGCATCACCTCGAGCTGGCCAAGCGGGTCAGCGCCGGCATCCGCGCCGCCGGCGGCGTGCCCTTCGAATTCCCCTGCCATCCGATCCAGGAAACCGGCAAGCGCCCGTCGGCCACGCTGGATCGCAACCTGACCTATCTCTCGCTGGTCGAGGTGCTGTACGGCTATCCGCTCGACGGCGTCGTGCTGACCGTCGGCTGCGACAAGACCACCCCGGCGCTGCTGATGGCGGCCGCCACCGTCAACATCCCAGCCATCGCCCTGTCGGTCGGCCCGATGCTGAACGGCTGGCACAAGGGCGAGCGGGTCGGGTCCGGCACCATCGTCTGGCGGTCGCGCGAGCGGCTGGCCACCGGCGAGATCGACTACGACGAGTTCATGAACATCGTTGCGGCCTCGGCCCCGTCGGTCGGCTACTGCAACACCATGGGCACGGCGTCGACCATGAACTCGCTGGCCGAGGCGCTGGGCATGCAGCTGCCCGGTTCGGCCGCCATCCCGGCCCCCTACCGCGAGCGCGGCCAGATCGCCTACGAGACCGGCAAGCGCATCGTCGAGATGGTGGAGCAGGACATCAAGCCGTCCGACATCATGACCCGCGAAGCGTTCGAGAACGCGATCGTCATCAACTCCGCCATCGGCGGGTCGACCAACGCGCCGATCCATCTGAACGCCATCGCCGCGCATCTCGGCGTACCGCTGGACAATGACGACTGGGAGAAGGTCGGGCACGACATCCCGCTGCTGGTCAACCTGCAGCCCGCCGGGGAGTATCTCGGCGAGGACTACCACCAGGCGGGCGGCGTGCCGGCCGTGGTGGCGGAGCTCTTGAAGGCCGGCCTGCTGCCGCATCCCGAGGCGGTCACGGTCAACGGCCGCGCCATCGGCGACAACTGCCGGGACGTGGAGAACCTGAACCCCGAGGTGATCCGCCCGACCGACCGGCCGCTGAAGGCGAAGTCGGGCTTCCTCAACCTCAAGGGCAACCTGTTCGACAGCGCGATCATGAAGACCAGCGTGGTCTCGCCGGAGTTCCGCGACCGCTACCTGTCGAATCCCCAGGACCCCGAGGCCTTCATCGGCAAGGCCGTGGTCTTCGACGGGCCCGAGGACTACCACCACCGGATCGAGGACCCGGCGCTCGAGATCGACGAGTTCTCGATCCTGGTGATCCGCGGTACCGGGCCGATCGGCTATCCCGGCGCCGCCGAGGTGGTGAACATGCAGCCGCCGGCGCGCCTGATCCAGCGCGGCGTCCACGCCCTGCCCTGCATCGGCGACGGCCGGCAGTCCGGCACCTCGGGCTCGCCCTCGATCCTGAACGCCTCGCCCGAGGCGGCGGCCGGCGGCGGCCTCGCTTTGCTGCAGACCGGGGACAAGATCCGGGTCGACCTGCGCCAGCGCACCGTCAACGTGCTGATCCCGGACGAGGAGCTGGCGCGCCGGCGGGCCGCGCTGGAGGCCCAGGGCGGCTACAAGTACCCGGCCAGCCAGACCCCGTGGCAGGAGATCCAGCGCGGGATGACCGACCAGCTGGCCGAGGGCATGGCGCTCAAGCCGGCGCTGAAGTACCAGCGCGTCGCTCAGACCAAGGGCGTGCCGCGCAACAACCACTGAGCTGCGTCGGCATTGGTTTCGTAGGTTGGGTTCGCGGCAGCGAACCCAACACGTTCGGGGCCATCATTGGTGGCGGGATGTCGGGTTCGCCCGTGGCGAACCCGACCTACGTCTGCGGTATCAGATCGTCCGCACCAGGTCGTGGAACAGCCCGCCCATCCGTTCGGCGGTGCCGCGGGCGACCTCGAGGATGTGCTCGTGGTCGAGATCGGCGCCCGGCAGGCCGGCGGCGAGGTTGGTGACCAGCGACAGGCCCAGCACCTCGGCGCCGAGATGGCGGGCGGCGATCGCCTCCAGCACCGTCGACATGCCGACCATGTCGCCGCCCCAGCGGCCGACCATCTGGATCTCCGCCGGCGTCTCGAACATCGGGCCCGGGAAGCCGACATAGACGCCTTCGGTCAGCGCCGGGTCCAGCGCCTGCGCCGCCTGCCGCAGCCGCGGCGAATAGCAGCCGGTCAGGTCGACGAAGCGCGGCCCCAGCCGCTCCGGGTTCGGCCCGAACAGCGGCGACACGCCGGTGAAGTTGATGTGGTCGCGGATCAGCACCGGCTCGCCCGGCTTCATCCCCGGCCTGAGGCCGCCGCAGGCATTGGTCAGGACAATGATCTTCGTCCCCGCCAGCACCATGCTGCGGACGCCATGCACCACCTTGGCCGGCGGATGGCCTTCATAGAGATGAACCCGCCCGGCCATCACCAGGATCCGCCGGTCGCCGGCCCGGACGCTGCGGAACACGCCCTTGTGGCCCAGCACGGTGGTCGGCGGGAAGCCGGGGATCTCGGCGAAGGGCACCTCGGCCACGGTCTCGCCGATCCTGTCCACCGCCGGCCCCCAGCCGGAACCGAGCACGATCGCGACGTGGTGGTCGGCGCCGAGCTTCTGCTTCAGCGCCGCGGCGGCGGCTTCCGCCAGAACATAGGGGTCTTCCATCGCGATGTCTCCTCGCTTTCAGGCCATGGCCCCGCGCCGGCGCCGCCCGCGGGCGACCACCAGCGCGACCAGGGTGATGACATAGGGTGCCATATCGGTGAGCTGGTTCGGCAGCCCCCGGCCCTGCAGCCTGAGGCCGGCGGCGTCGGCGAAGCCGAACAGCAGGCAGGCCAGGGCGACGCCGACCGGATGGCCGCGGCCCAGCATCACCGCCACCACCGCGATCCAGCCGCGCCCGGCGCTCATATCCTCGGCGAACAGGGTGACGCTGCCGAGCGACAGCTGCGCCCCGGCCAGACCGCACAGGGCGCCGCCGGCCAGCACCGCGGCGATGCGGGTGCGGGCGACGTCGGCACCCAGCGTCTCCGCCGCATCCGGCCGCTCGCCGACACCGCGCAGGCGCAGGCCCCAGACGGTGCGGAACAGGAACACGGCGATCACCGCCACCAGGATCCAGGCCGCCCAGGTCAGCACGCTGTGGCTGCCGAAGACGCGGTTGAACCAGGGCACCGCCGCGATCCGCGGCAGCACCACGCGCGGCAGGTCCTGCATGGTCGGGTCGGTGAAGGTGCCGGAGACGCCGAACAGGATGCGCAGCAGGAAGGCGGTCAGGCCCGAGGCCAGCAGGTTGAGGCCGATGCCGATGACGATCGGGTCGCCGCGGAACCAGGTCGATCCCAGCGCCAGGATGGCCGAGAAGGCCATGGTGCCGATGAGGGCGACGGCCACGCCGCCGGCGACGCTGCCGGTGTACCAGGTGCCGGCGATGGCGGCGAAGGCGCCGATCAGCATCTGGCCTTCCAGCGCGATGTTGAACACGCCGGCGCGGTCGCACAGCACCCCGGCCAGGGCGGCCAAGAGGATCGGCGTCACCGCCTGGATGGTCTGGGCGAACAGCACCGCGTTGAACAGCGACAGCCAGTCCATGCCGGTCACCGCCTCCGAAGGCCGTGGCGCATGGCCAGCAGCAGGATGATCACCGCCTGCAGCACCAGGGTCAGCACTCGCGGCACCTCGGTCGCCCGCTCCATGGCGAAGCCGCCGGTCTGCAGCGCGGCGAAGAACAGCCCGGCGCAGACGGCGCCGATGGGCTCGCCCATCGCCAGCAGGGCCGCCATCAGCCCGGACCAGGTGTAGGCCGGCGACAGCAGCGCCCCGTCGGTGAAGCGGAACTGGTCGCCCAGCACCAGCATGGCGCCGACCAGCCCGGCCACGGCGCCGCTGGCGAACAGCGTCCGCACGGTCTGGCGGCCGAGATCGACCCCGCCATAGGCGACGAAGCGCGGGTTCAGGCCGCGCAGCCGCAGCTCGTAGCCGGCGGTGCCGCGCCGGTCGACAAACACCACCGCGGCGATCACCAGCAGCAAGAGGACGAGCCCCCAGGTGATCGGCGTGCCTGGCACCAGCACCGGCAGCCGCGCCGTCTCCTCGACCCGGAAGGTCTCCGGCATGCCGGTCGCCGGGTCGCGCAGTGGGAACCGCGCCAAGTAGGAGCTGACGCCCTGGGCCGGATAGCTGAGCAGCAGGGTCGAGATCAGCAGCGGCACGCCGAACCGGACCTCGCCCCAGGCGGCCAGCGCGGCATAGGCGCCGGAGACGGCCATGGCGGCCAGGATCGCGGCGACCAGCCGGACCTCGCCGGGCGCCGGCAGGTACAGTGCCACCACCGCCGCCACCAGCCCGCCCAGCACCAGTTGGCCGTCGCCGCCGAGATTGACCATGCCGCCGCGCAGCGGGATGGCGGCGACCAGCGTCATGCCGACCAGCGGCACCGCCCGGGCCACGGTCTCCGCCAGGTTCGGCCCGGCCACGGCGCCGGCCAGGATCTCGCCATAGACCGCGACCGGGTCGTGCCCGGCGGCCAGGGTTATCAGCGCCCCGATCATGAGCCCGCCGAGGATCGCCCAGAGCACGGAGGAGGTCGCGGCGCCGCGCAGGGCAGTGGCGGCGGTCATAGAGATCTCCGACGGAGAAAAACTGAGTCCCCCCTCCCCTCGCGGGAGGGGGTTAGGGGGAGGGGGTTGTCGATGCAAAGAGCCGGCGGCGCGAGAGGCCGGAGCGTATTCGAGGATGGTCGACCTGCACTCTTCCTCGCCCAACGCGCAATCGGCACGAACCCCCTCCCCCTACCCCCCTCCCGCAAGGGGAGGGGGGACAAGAATGGGCATGGCCCGGAGAGGGCCCTCATGCCGCCTCCCCCGCCACTCCGGCCATCAGCAGGCCCAGGCTGGTCTCGGTGGCCTCGGCGCCCGGCACCTCGGCGATCACCCGGCCCTCATACATCACCAGCACCCGGTCGGAGAGGGCGAGGATCTCGCTCAGCTCGGCCGAGACCAGCAGCACGGCGCGGCCGCGGTCGCGCTCCGCCACCAGCCGGCCGTGGATGAACTCGATGGCGCCGACATCGACGCCGCGGGTCGGCTGCTCGGCGATCAGAACCGGCGCCTCGTGGTCCAGCTCGCGCGCCACCACCACCTTCTGCAGGTTGCCGCCGGACAGGGTGCCGACCGCCGTGCCCTCGCCCGGGATCTTGATGCCGAAGCGGGCGATCAGGCCGCGCGCCCGGTCCCGCATCGCCGTGGGGTCGAGCACGCCTCGGCGCGACAGCGGCGCACGCCGGTGGAAGCCCATGCCGAGATTGTCGGTGGCGCTGGCGCGCAGCGCGGTGCCGGTGTGGGCCCGGTCCTCGGGCACATAGGCGATGCCGGCGGCGCGGCGGCCGGCGACGCCTGCGGCGGTGACGTCGCGCCCGTCGACCCGGATCGCCCCGGCATCGGCCGCCCGCAGCCCGGCCACGATCTCGATCAGCTCGGTCTGGCCGTTGCCGGCGACGCCGGCGATGCCGACGATCTCCCCCGCCCGCACCGCGAAGGAGACGCCGTCGACCGCGGGCTTGCCAGGCGCCGCCAGGGTCAGGCCCTCGACCTCCAGCAACGGCCGGCCCGGCTGGGCCGGCGCCTTGTCGACTTTCAGCGTCACGTTGCGGCCAGTCATCGCCCGGATGATCGCCTGCGGGTCGGTCTCGGCCGTCACCATGCGGTCGGCAACGCGGCCGTCGCGCAGCACGGTGATGCGGTCGGTCACCGCCATCACCTCATGGATCTTGTGGGTGACGAACAGGATGGTGCGCCCGTCCGCCGCCAGGCCGCGCATCACCTGGAACAGCCCGTCGCGCTCACCCGGGGTCAGCACCGCCGTCGGCTCGTCCAGGATCAGGATGCGGGCGTCGCGGTACAGCGCCTTCAGGATCTCGATCCGCTGCTTGACCCCGACCGGCAGGGTGCCGACCCGGGCGTCGGGGTCGATCGGCAGGCCATGGCGCCGCGCCAGCTCCGCCACCTTGCGGCGGGCGGCGGCGCGGTCGATGAACGGCCCGCGCCGCGGCTCGGCCCGATAGGCCACGTTCTCCCAGACCGTCAGGCTGTCGAACAGCTTGAAGGCCTGGTGCACCATGCCGAGCCCGGCAGCGATGGCGTCGATCGGCGAGCGGAACGACCGCTTCCGGCCGTCGATCGCGATCTCGCCCTCATCCGGCTGCACCAGCCCGTACAGGATGCCCATCAGGGTCGACTTGCCGGCCCCGTTCTCGCCCATCACCGCGTGGATCTCGCCGGCCTCGACCGACAGGTCGACCCGGTCGTTCGCCAGCACGCCGGGGTAGCGCTTGACGATGCCGCGCATCTCCAGGAACGCCACGGCACCGCCTCCGGTTTACTGGCCGGCCGTCAGCGGATCGGTCACCGTCACCGTGCCGGCGGCGATGGCGTCGCGCAGCTCCCGCACCTTGGTGATCACGTCGGGGTGCTCGGCGATCAGGCATTTGGAGCCGGCGACGTCGTCGCCGAGGCCGGTCAGGGTGATGCCGCCCTCCTTCACCCCGTAGGAGGTCAACGGCGCCTGGGTGCCGGCGAGGATGCCCTTCACCGCCTCGACCAGGGCGACATCGACCTTCTTCTCGATGTTGTCCAGCACCACGCCCGGCGCCAACGGGCATTGGTTCACATCGACGCCGAAGGCCAGGGTGCCCGGCGTCGCCTCGGCCGCCTTGAAGATGCCGCCATTGCCGCCGGAGGTGGCGGCCAGCACCCGGTCGGCGCCGTCGCTGATCAGCGACACCGCCTGCTGCTGCGCCCGCACCGGGTCGGAGAACGGGTTGTCGCCGCCGACCCAGACCGTCGGGCTGACCACGATCTCGTCGTTCACCGCCTTGGCGCCGGCGGCGAAGCCGTCGGTGAAGCGGTGCAGGAACGGGATGTCCAGCGCGCCGACCGCGCCGATGGTGCCGCTTTCGGTCGTCAGCGCCGCCTCGGCGCCGGCCAGGTACGCGCCCTCATGCTCGCGGAACACGGCGCAGTAGACGTTCGGCATCGGCTTCTGGATGCACTGGTCGACGATCAGGAACTTGATGTCCGGGAACTTCGCCGCCGCATCCGGCACGATGTCGCCGAATTCGAAGCCGATCACGATCACCACCGCGGCGCCCTCGCGCGCCGCCGCCTCGACATTCTGGCGGCGGGTGGCGGGGTCGGTGCTCTCATAGATCCTGGCCTCGCCGCCGATCGCGGCCGCCGCCTCCTCGGCGCCCTTGCGGCCGAGCTTCAGGAAATCGTTCACCCCGAGCGGGTCGGGCGAGATGAAGACCAGCTTGCCGCCCGCCGCCTGGGCCGGCGCCGCGATGCCGAGGAAGAGGGCCGCGGCCGCCGCCGCGATCGAACCGATGAGATGCCGCGGTCGTGCCTGGTTGCGCATGATCTTTCCCATGTCCCCTCGCGATCGCCGGCACGGCCCGGACCGCCGATGCCGAGGGTCCACCTTTGGCGGCTGCCGTTCGATTCGTCAATGAGCAGCGGACGGCCTGCGACTCGGGCTCATCCCGCTGGGCATCACGAAGGAATTGCAATTTGCTAAAATTGTATTTATTTGAAATGCCTTCCGCCTCCGGCCCAAATCCGGCTCTAATCGGCGGAGGACCGGCGCCGAGCCGGACCATTCGTCCGACCGGGAGATGCGGGAGCCATGAACGGCAGATCTTCGACCGCCCGGCCGCATCCCAATATGGAGCGGGCCGCGCCGCCCGCTGGAGCCGCCGCTTCGGCCCGATGACTGGCTCCCCCGCTTCCCCCCTGATCGCGCTGGAACGCGACGCCCTGCAGGCCCTGGTCGACGGCGATCCGATCGAAGCCATCCTGCGCGACGTGGCCCGGGCGGTGGGCCGGCTGCATGGCCCCTTTTCCCCCGGGGCCGGCGTCGCCTTCCTGCGGCTCGACGAAAGCGGCGCCAGCCTGTCCCTGCTGGCGCAGAGCGGGCTGCAGGGACCCGTGCTGGATGCGCTGGGAACGATCCGCGTCGGCCCCGCCGGCCCGCCGCCGGGTGTCGCCGTCTTCACCAACGCAGCGGCCGCCGGCCTCCTCGGCCGGGCCAACGGCGCCGTGGAGGTGCTCGCCGAACCGCTGACCGACGATGACGGGCGGATCGCCGGCGCCCTGGTGCTCGCCGGCCTGCCCCCTGCGGACGGGGTGCCGGACGCGCTGCGGCAGACCGTCGGCCGGCTGTTCGCCATGGCGCTGCGGCGCGACCGGCGTGACCGCGACGTGCAGGACCTGATCTACCGCGACCCGCTGACCGGCCTGCCCAACCGCCGCTGCTTCGAGGAGCGGCTGGCCGGGACCTTCGCCCGCGGGGTCGATGCCGCCTCTCCGGTCTCGGTCCTGTTCATGGACCTGGACGAGTTCAAGAAGGTCAACGATACCCTGGGGCACGAGGTGGGCGACCTGCTGCTGGCCATCGTCGGCAGCCGGCTGCGCCGGGCCCTGTCGGCCGAGGCCTTCGTCGCCCGGCTGGGCGGCGACGAGTTCGCGGCCGTCGTCACCGCGGATGCCGGCGCGGCCACGGCCGCTGCCGGACGGATCGCCAAGGCGCTGAAGGAGCCGGCGATGCTGCGCGGCTACCGGCTGCCGATCTATTGCAGCATCGGCATCGCCACCTGCCCCGACCATGAATCCGACCCGGCCCTGCTGAAGCGCCTGGCCGACATGGCGATGTACTACGCCAAGCAATCCGCCACCGGCATCGCCTCGGCCGCCACGCCGGAGGTGCGGCGGGCGATGTCGATCTCGGCGGTGGAGTTCGATATCCCGGCGGCGCTGCAGTCGGATCAGATCGGGCTGGTGTTCCAGCCGCGGGTCAACCTCGTCAGCGGGCGGGTGACCGGGTTCGAGGCGCTGGCCCGCTGGAACCATCCGACCCTCGGCGTGCTGTCGCCGAGCCATTTCATCCCCTGGGTCGAGCGCCGCCCCGATCTGGCCCTGGGATACACCGAGTGGCTGCTGCGTTCCCTGGCCGACACGCTGATCCGGCTGCCGCGGGACGCGCTGGTGCCGATCTCGATCAACATCCCGGTCGCGGTGATGCAGTCCGACGCCGTGTTCACCGCCATGCTCGGCCGCATGACCGAGGCGGGGCTGCCGCTGAGCCTGCTGCGGATCGAGATCGTCGAACGGGCCCTGACCCGGATGCCGGCCGAGGTCGAGGCGGTGGTGGAGCGCATGGTCGGGCTCGGCATCACCTTCGAGCTCGACGATTTCGGCAGCGGTGAGGCCAATCTGGCGGCGCTGTCGCGGCTGCCCTTCTCCGCCATCAAGATCGCCGGCGAGATCGTGCAGACCCTGGCGACCGAATCCCGCTGCGAGAGGCTGATCGACGGCATCGCCCGCTTCGCCGAGACCTTCGGCGTCTCGCTTTGCGCCGAGCATGTCGAGAGCCAGGCGCAATACGACATCCTGCGGCGGCTGGGCGTCGAGCAGGGCCAGGGCTACCTGTTCGGCCAGCCGGTGCCCGCCGGCGATCTGGCAGCCGCGGCGCGCGCGGTTCACCGCGGCGCATAGCGTGGGGACCCGTTCGATGGTAACGTTCACATCGGCAACAGGGAACCATTTGCCATCGCATTGATTATCTGCAATTCGTCACCGGCCGTGACGGACCGGCCTCAGCATGGGCAGGGATGCCGACCTCGGACAGCGGAGCAGCAGCGGGAAATGCGACATGTCGGAAGCCGCCGGCCTCACCCTCGGGGAAGGCGTCCATCGTGACCCGGCCGGCCCAATGGCTTCGAGCAGGTGCGCCGCCCCGATGAAGATCCTTCTTGTCGACGACGACGAGCTGTTCCTGGAATTCGCCTCGGCCATGCTGAGCGCCGACGGCGCCGCCGTCGAGACCTGCGCCAGCGCGGCCGAAGCCATGGCCGCGCTCCATCTCGACGACGAGGCCAAGCCGGCGCGGGACTTCGACGCCGTGCTGATCGACATCGTCATGCCGGAGGTCTCGGGCACCGAGCTGTGCTCGCTGATCCGCGGGCACGGCGGCTACAGCGACCTGCCGGTGATCATGATCAGCGCCACCCGCGACATGAGCCTGATCGACCAGGCGCTGACCGCCGGGGGCTCCTCCTACATCCAGAAGCCGATCCAGGCCGCAACCTTCGCCGACGAGATCCGGCAGAAGATCGCGGAGGCGCGGGGCTGACCCGGGAGAAGGCCGGGGAACGACCTTGTCCTATCCATCAAACCGGGCCGACGCCCGATAGGCCCCCAGCAGGGCCTGCCACCATTCGCCGTGCCGCTGCAGGAACACCGCGTCCGGGAAATGGTGCCGGGCGACATGGTCCTGCGGCACGCTGTCCCAGCCGCGATGCTCGACGGTCACGCGGGTCTGGTCGCCGACGGGCTCGAACCGGACCTCGACCTCGGTGTCCTGCCCGGGCGAGAAGCTCGCCTGCCGCCAGGAGAAGACCAGGCGGCTGCCCGGCTCCCACGCCGAGATCCGGCCGATCTCGAAGATCCGCCCGTCCGGGTATGTCTCGGTGAACCGGCCGCCGGGACCCGGCTCGAAGCTCAGCGTCCCGGACTCGCCGGGGCCGAACCGGAACAGCGGGTTCGGCCGCCACCACAGGCCGATGTCCCGGACAAAGGCGGCGAAGGCCCGCTCCGGCGTCGCCGCGACGCGCAGCGATACAAGGATGCGCGAGGTCATGGCGAACGTTCCAGATGCGCCTTGAACGCGGCGAGCTGGTCGACCCACAGCCGCTCGGTCTCGGCCAGCCAGGCTTTCAGATCGGCCATCGGCTCGGGTCTCAGGCTGTAGATGCGGACACGGGCATCGAACTCCGGATGCGCCTCCTCGATCAGCCCGCCCGCCTTCAGCGTGCGCAGGTGCCGGCTGAGCGCCGGTGGGTTGAGGCCCAGCGCCTCCGCCAGCTCCCCCGCCCGCCGCGGCCGCTCGCGCAGCAGCTCGACCACCCGCCGCCGATGCGGGTCGGCGAGCGCCGCCAGGGTCTGGTCGAGCGCGGCGGCCGCTTTCACATCCAGCCTTCGATCTTCAGCCCCGAGGCCTGCTCCGCCTCCTCGCGCGAGACCTGGCGGACGGTCTGGCCGAAAACCCAGACATGACCCTCCGGGTCACTCGCGCGGTAGGTTCGGTCGCCATAGAACTGGTCGGATGGGCCTTGCAGGATCGCTGCCCCGGCCGCTCTCGCCCGGGCGCAGTGCTCGTCGATGCCATGATGGAGGTGAACATGGATCGACTGGGTGTTCTTGCCGCCGACCGAGGCGGGGCTGGCGACGGAGTCGGTCCATTCGGACCCGACATAGATCAGGCCGTCGCCGACCCGCATCTCGGAATGGGCGAGGTTCCCGTCCTGGTCGGTGATGACCATGCTGCGCTCGAAGCCGAAGGCCTTCTCCAGCCAGTCGAGAGCAGCCTTGGGGTCCCTGTAGAAGACGCTCGGCGTCAACGCCGGGCGCGGGGCAGGCTCAGCCATGGCTCATCTCCTTCACTCGATATGAAATATTTAACGATATAGAGAAATATTGAGTCAAGCCCTTCCCTGCATCGGATCGTCCGGGACGAGGGGAAGGCTGAGACTGCGGCGCGAACCCAGCCTTCCCCGCCGGCTACTTGATCGCCTGCGCCTTCTCGGCGAAGCGCGGGTCCCAGGTCTTCGACAGGTCGATCTGGGCGTCCTTCAGCTCCGGGCTGAAGCGGTGCAGGATGTCGAGCGCGGTCTGCATCCCCTCCGCCTTGATCAGCCCGTCGCGGGAATACATCGGCAGCGAGGCCTTCACCGCCGCGACATAGAGGTCGCGGTCGCCCAGCAGATACTCCTCCGGCACCACCGCGGCCACGTCCTCCGGCGTCGCCGTGGCCAGCCAGCGCAGCGACTTCATGAAGGCGTTGACCAGCGCCTGCGCCGTCTCCGGATTCTCCTCGATGAAGTCTTCCTTGGCGTACAGCACGGCGGCCGGCACCGGACCGCCGAACACCGCCTTCACCCCCTCCTCCGTCCGGGTATCGACCAGCACGGTGGCGGCACCGGTCTGCTGCAGCTTCGAGATCACCGGGTCGAGATTGGCCATGGCGTCGATCTCGCCATGCTGCATCGCCGCCACCGCGCTGGGGCCGCCGCCGACCGAGACGAAGGACACGTCCTCCGGCGTCAGCCCTTCCTTGGCCAGGAGGGCATTGACGAAGAAATTGGTCGAGGAGCCGGGGGCGGTCACGCCGATCTTGCGGCCCTTGAGGTCGACCACCGACTTGATCTCGCCGGCCAGCGACTGGCGCACCACCAGCACGATGCCGGGGAAGCGGCCGAGCTCGACCAGCGCCCGGATGTCCTGGCCCTTGGCCTGCATCAGGATGGTGTGCTCATAGGCGCCGGTGGTGACGTCGGTCGACCCGCCCATCATCGCCTGCAGGCTCTTGGCGCCGCCGGCGAAGTCGCTGATCTCGACCTCCAGCCCCTCCTCCTGGAAGAAGCCCTTCTTCTCGGCGACGGTCAGCGGCAGGTAGTACAAGAGCGGCTTGCCGCCGACGCCGATGTTGACGTGCGTCTTCTCCGGCGCCGCCATGGCCACCGGCGCTGCCAGCGCCAGGCCGAGAACCAGCGCCATTCCGCGCAGCAGGGTCTTCATCGGTTTCCTCCCGTCATCCCTGGGCCGAGGCGCTCGCAGCGCTCTCCGGCCGCCACACCAAGAGCCGTCGTTCGATCACCGAGACGAAGGCATCGATCGCCACCACGAAGGCCGACAGCACCAGCATGCCGGAGAACACGCTGACCACGTCGAACACGCCCTCGGCCTGGGCGATGCGGTAGCCGAGCCCGGCGGTGGCGCCGAGATACTCGCCGACCACGGCGCCAACCAGGGCGAAGCCGACCGAGGTGTGCAGGCTGGAGAACACCCAGGACAGCGCCGAGGGCATATAGACATGGCGCAGCAGCTGCCGGTCGTTCATGCCCAGCATGCGGGCATTGGCCAGCACGGTCGGGCTGACCTCGCGCACGCCCTGGTAGACGTTGAAGAAGACGATGAAGAACACCAGCGTGACGCCCAGCGCCACCTTCGACCAGATGCCGAGGCCGAACCATAGGGCGAAGATCGGCGCCAGCACCACCCGCGGCAGCGCGTTGGCGGCCTTGATGTAGGGGTCGAACACGGCTGCGGCCATCGCCCGCCGGGCGAACCAGAAGCCGAGTGCCGTGCCGCCGAGCGAGCCGATGGCGAAGGCCAGCACGGTCTCCAGCAGGGTGACGCCGAGATGGCGCCAGATCACGCCGGAGGCGAAATCCTTCCAGGTCCGCTCGATCACGCCGAGCGGCGTGGCGAAGAAGAACGGATCGAGGATCTTCGTCGCCGTCAGCACGTGCCAGGCCAGGAGGCAGATCACCGCGACCGCGATCTGCCAGAACAGGATGCGGGCGCGCTCAGACGACATCGCCATAGGCCTTCATCACCTCGTCCTTCAGCGCCGCCCAGATCGCCCGGTGCAGGCCCATGAATTCGGGATCGTGCCGGGATTCGGCCAGCTCGCGCGGCCGGGCCAGCCCGACCCGATGGTCGGCGATGATCCGCGCCTGCGGCCCGGCCGACAGCACCACCACCCGGTCGGCCAGCGCGATCGCCTCCTCCAGGTCGTGGGTCACGAACAGCACCGCCTTGCGCTCGGCCGACCACAGCGACAGCAAGAGGTCGCCCATCACGATCCGGGTCTGGGCGTCGAGCGGGCCGAAGGGCTCGTCCATCAGCAGCAGCTTCGGCTCCAGGATCAGCATCTGGGCCAGGGCGACACGCTTCTTCTGGCCGCCGGACAGCTGGTGCGGATAGCGGTCGCCCATCGACGCCAACCCGACCCGCGTCAGCCAGGCCTGGGCCCGGTCCCGCGCTTCCGTCCCCGCCACGCCGCGCACCGACAGGCCGACGGCGACATTGTCGCGCGCGGTCTTCCACGGCATCAGGGAGTCGGCCTGGAACAGATAGCCGGCATCGCGGTTCAGCCCCTGCAGCGCCCGGCCGAACACGGTGCAGCCGCCGGACGCCGCCGGCACCAGCCCGGCGGCGACGTTCAGCAGGGTCGACTTGCCGCAGCCGGTCGGGCCGACGATGGCGGTGAACTCGCCGTCGGCCACCACAAGATCGGTCTCGCCCAGCGCGACGTAGCGCCCGCCGCCCTTCAGCGGATAGGCGACGGAAATCCCGGAAAACGCGATGGCCGGCGGGACTTCTCCGCCGCGCACAGCCTCGGCGACTCTCTGCACTCCTGGCTTCCCCCGGATGATCGGCCCTGGGCCTCTTGGGACTCGGGCGGCAGTCTGTCCCAGATCCGGCCCGGCTTTCCAGTCAAACGCGCTCGACAATCGCGATATGTCCGATCAATTTGGGGACGCCCGCCGCGAAGCCGACACGGACCGACGATGAAAGCGATCCTCTGCGAGAAGCCCGAGACCCTGCGCCTGATCGACCGGCCGGAGCCGCAGCGCCGCCCGGGCGAGGTGCTGGTGCGGATCCGCCGGGTCGGCATCTGCGGCACCGACTATCACATCTACAAGGGCAACCAGCCTTACTTCGAGTATCCGCGGGTCATCGGCCATGAGCTCGGCGCCGAGGTGGTGGAGGCCGATGCCGGCAGCGCCTTCCGCCCGGGCCAGGTCGTCGCCATACAGCCCTATCTGCATTGCGGCACCTGCGGCGCCTGCCGGCGCGGCCGCACCAATTGCTGCAGGACCCTGTCGGTGCTGGGCGTGCACCGCGACGGGGGCTTGTGCGAATTCATCTCGGTACCGGAGCAGAACGTCGTGCCGGCCGAGGGCTTGAGCCTGGACCAGGCGGCGATGGTCGAGTTCCTGGCGATCGGCGCGCATGGCATCCGCCGCGGCGCGCCGGCGGCCGGCGACCGGGTTCTGGTGGTCGGCGCCGGGCCGATCGGCATCGCCGCGACAATCTTCGCCAAGCTGCGCCGCGCCCATGTCAGCGTGCTGGATCTCAATCCGGGCCGCCTCGCCTTCAGCCGCGACGTGCTGAAGGCCGATGCGGTGTTCCAGGGCGGCGGCGACATCGACGACCGGCTGAAGCAGGCGACCGATGGCGACTTCTTCGACCTCGTGGTCGACGCCACCGGCAGCCCGGCGGCGATGCGCAAGGGCTTCTCCTACGTCGCCCATGCCGGCGCCTATGTCCTGCTGAGCATCGTCCTCGGCGAGATCGGCTTCTCCGACCCCGAGTTCCACAAGCGCGAGACGACGCTCCTGGCCAGCCGCAACGCCACGCGCGAGGATTTCGAGCATGTGCTGGCGTCGATGCGGGCCGGCCATGTGCCGACCGCGGCGCTGGCCAGCCATCGCGGCGGCCTTGCCGAGGTACCGGCGCTGGTGCCGGGCTGGAGCCGCCCGGAGGCCGGGGTGATCAAGGCGCTGGTCGAGGTCTAGCCGAACCGGGCTGTCGGCATCCGGGTGGAGGCGGCGACCGATGGGACCGAGACCACCATCCGCCTCTCATCCATGGCGATGACGTGCCCGAGCCCGCGGCGGATCTCCTCCGCCTCGCGGCTGGTCAGCGGCGTGACCGGCATCGGCCCGGTGAAAGCCGCCGCCCGACGATCGGGCGGAAGCTCGAGATAGTTCAGCGCGGAAATGGCACCCTCCGGAATGCCACGACGCAGGAAGTCATACCCACGGCGCAGGAAGTGGACCTCCCAGTGATCCATGGCGCCATCGAGTTTCTGCAAATACCGCTCCGCCAACACAGCCGAAAAGAGAGCATAATAGCTGGACATTCCCTGACACATGCGATCACCCCTGGCTGTTCCGGATTATCCCTCCGGCGAGCGCCATCATTGGCGGCGACCGTGAATTGTTCGTGAACCCTGATGCCGACGGGGCGGCTCCTGTCATTGTGCCGCCCCGCCGGCACCGGATGCCGAGTGGCGGGGTCAGGCCGCCGTGGCGGTCATGACGCCGGCCTGCGATCCGCGTTTCCGGGCGCGGCGCAGGCGGAGCCGCACGGTCCCGCCGTCGCCGCCATCCTGCCGCGCGACCCGCAGCGCATAGAGGTGGCCGGCCTGCGCCTGGAAGGTCAGCGGCCCGTCGCCGGGCTTGTGCTGCAGCGTCGTCAGGATCCGCCGGCCAAGCGGCGGGGCCGGGCGGCGCGCCAGCACCGCCACGTCGATCGCGGTGCCGTTGCGGTCGATCGCATCGACCTCGATCTCCACCGAGCCCCTGCCGAAATACTGCGGGCCGGTGACGTGGTCGGCGCCGCTGCGACGCGGCTTCAGTTCCTGCCAGTCGGCCCATAGCCGCCGGGTCAGCATCTCGGCCTCGCGCCACAGCCGGGCCTTGGTCTCGGCGAATCCCCGCACCTCCGGCCGGACCTTGGGTGCGACGTCGTCCTTCCGCAGCACCGCCAGGTTGGCGACGTTGATCGTGCCGCGCCGCCAGGCGACCACCGCGTGGAGCTGCCCGTCGGCCACGGCGCAGCCGAAATCCTCGAGCGACTCCAGGCCCGGCTTGTTGAAGTGATGCTCCCGGACCGCACAATCGAACACCGGCTGAGGCCGCAGCTTCGAGGCGTGCAGCAGATCGACGAAGTGCTCCGGGTGGAAGTAGTAGTTGTTGGGAATCCGGTGGCTTTCGCTGCCGTAGGATACCACCGTGGTGAAGGCGTAGACGCCGCCAGGCTTCAGCACGCGATGCACCTCGTCGAGATGCCGGATGAAATCCGCATCCTCGCCGATATGCTCGAAGGACCCGGTCGACCAGGCGAAGTCGAAACTGTCGTCCGGGAACTCGATCTGCCGCATGTCCATGCGCAACGCCCGGATCCGGCCCTCCGGGACCGGCCAGGGCGCATGCGCGATCACCAGATCCTGCGGATTATCGGTTCGCACCCCGACCCAGCGGCTGTCGGCCTGGTACAGATCGGTGACGACGACATGGGCGACCCGGTCCGCGATGGCGAAGATCAGCCGTTCGGTGCCGGCGCCGAGCGCCAGCCCGCGCGCCCCGTCATGCAGCTTTCCGGCCCGGTGCAGGGCCAGGAAGATCATCGCGAATTCCCAGGTCCGGCGGGACACGCCCGGCACCACCTTCAGGTGGCGGCGCACCACATGATCCACGGCGGGATCGAACCAGTCATAGATATCGCTGACCTTCTGCAGATTGTCGATTCGAGTATCGGGAATACTATCTGTGGCAGTCATCTGTCCGCGCTCTCCCTCGCTTCTGGAATGACAGCGCCATTGAAGCGAATGAGGAAGCCTTATGTTCCCGTCAGGCCAAAAGACTCCATATATCTGCAATATCTAAAGGTTTTCCTGAACTTTATACTTATTGATCAAGACGCTATCGGCGGTTCTTTTTCAGCAGGGCGGAACGGCCGGGTCCGCAGGTCGAGCCGCCGCTTCAGCCGTCGGATCTCCTCCTGCAGCCGCGCGTTCTCGCTGCGCAGCTGCCGCATCCGCGAATCCGCCGCGGCGAGCCGGTCGGTGAGCGGATCCATCGATTGCGCCCGGACCGGCCGCGACACCCGGGCCGGCGCCAGCAGGTCCGACCAGCTCCAGCCGCTGCCGCGCACCAGCCGGTCCGCCGCCAGGGCCGCGGCCGCCCGCTCCCCGTCGTGGTCGGAGCCGAGCATCCCCAGGATCCGGATCAGCCGCGTCAGATCGCCCTTGCGCATCCCGTCGCTCTCCCTTGCCGCCTCACGCCCGAAAACATGGCGGCCGCGCCGGCGGCGGCAAGCCCGCACCCCACCGGATCTGGCCTGCGGCTTCCCGGCTGGTCGGCCGCGGCCGGATTTGCTATGGTTCGATCATCGCAAAGGCAGCGGGCCGCACCGGGACACCGGCGCGGTCCGTTTCGTTTCGCGGCGGCTGCAGGGCCGCTTGCAGCGGGCCGGTCCTGCCCGCACCATGACGGCCGGGAAACGCCGGACGGGACACCGATGAGCGAGACGCGCCGCCGCCTGGAAACCGCGAAGACCCGCACACGGGGGCCGGAATCGGATTCGGCCGACCTCCCGGTCGACCCCGAGCAGCAGCAGCAGATCCGCATCGCCTGGGCCTATTTCGTCGAGGGCCTGACCCAGGCCGAGATCGCCGAGCGGCTGGGGCTGACCCGCCTGCGGGTGAACCGCATCCTCCAGATCTGCCGCGAGGCGGGGCTGATCCAGATCCGCATCCAGTCCCCCCTCGCCTCCTGCGTGGCGCTGGAGCGGGCGCTGATCCGCCGCTACGGGCTGCGCGACGCGGTGGTGGTGCCGACGCCGCGCGACGAGGACAAGATCCGCGCCGGCATCGGCGTCGCCCTCGGCGGCTATGTCGAGAACACCGTGCACGACGGCATGCTGGTCGGCATCGGCTGGGGCCTGACCTTGCGCCTCGGCCTGCAGTCGATCCGGCGGCGGCGGATGACCGACCTGTCCGTGGTCTCGCTGATCGGCAGCATGACCCGCGGCTCGGGCGAGAACACCTTCGAGATCGTCTCGCGCTTCGCCGACCTGCACGACGCCGAGCGTTTCTATCTGGCCGCCCCGGTCTATGCCGATGACGAGGCCCAGCGCGACGGTCTCCTGGCCCGCGGCGTACTGCACGAGATCTACGACAAGGCGAAGTCGGCCGATCTGGCGCTGATCAGCGTCGGCAACGTCTCCGACCAGAACCTGATGCTGGCGCTCGGCGTCGTCGACCGCGAGGCCGCGGCGCTGCGGGCGGCCGGCGCCGTCGGCGACGTGCTGGGCAACTGGCTGGACGCCGATGGCCGGCCGGTCGACCACCCGCTGAACCGGCGCATGGTGTCGCTGTCGCTCGACGACCTGGCCCGGATCCCGACCGTGGTGCTGGCCTCGGGCGGCAGCTACAAGTTCGAGATCATCCGCGCCGCTTTGCGCCGCCGCTGCGTCAACGTCCTGATCACCGACGAGAAGCTGGCGGAACGGCTTGCGGAAGACCGCGAAGGCTGAGATGACTGGCCCCCGCATCGGCGCCACCGCGCCGCCCCTCTCCGGATGGCGGGCTGACATCATGGATTTCCAAGGCAGGCACTTCCTCTCGACGCGCGAGCTGACCCTCGACTCGCTCGCCGCGGTGTTCCGCGTCGCCGACCTCCTGACGCCGGTGGCCCAGGGCCGCGCCACCACCCGGGTGCTGGAGGGGGCGGTGCTGGGCAGCCTGTTCTTCGAGGCCTCGACCCGCACCCGCCTGAGCTTCGAGGCCGCCTTCCAGCGCCTCGGCGGTGCCGTGGTCAACACCACCGGCTTCACCTTCTCCTCGATCGCCAAGGGCGAGTCGATCTACGACACCGCCCGGGTGGTCGCCGGCTATGTCGACGCGGTGGTGATGCGCCATCCGGAGGAGCGGGCGATCCACGAATTCGCCGCCGCCACGCACATCCCGGTGATCAACGGCGGCAACGGCGCCGGTGAGCACCCGACCCAGGCGCTGCTCGACATCTACACCATCGAGAAGGAGTTCACGCGCATCGGCCGGCCGGTCGACGGCGCCCGCATCGCCCTGGTCGGCGACCTGAAATACGGCCGCACTGTGCATTCGCTGATCCACATCCTGTCGCTGTACCAGGGCCTGACCCTCAGCCTGGTCTCGCCCGAGCCGCTGCGCATGCCGGCCGAGCTGGTGGAGCATGCCCGCAGCCGCGGCCACAGTGTCGAGGAGCATGACGAGGTGACGCGCGGCGTCGCCAGGGCCGACCTGATCTACGCCACGAGGGTGCAGAAGGAGCGTTTCGCCGAGGGCGAGATCTCGGCCGACTACGCGCCGGACTTCCAGATCAGCCTCGGCATCCTGAACGCGCACGGCATGCCGCACACGGTGGTGATGCACCCGCTGCCGCGCGACAGCCGGCCGGGCGCCAACGACCTGGCGCAGGATCTGAACACCGATCCGCGGCTGGCGATCTTCCGCCAGACCGACAACGGCGTGCCGGTGCGCATGGCGCTGTTCGCCCTGACATTGGGCGTGGCCGACGGCATCGAGAAGACCTTCCAGCCGGCCCGCTGGTGGCGGCCGGAGCGCATCGGCCCGGACGACGCCGAGTTCTACAGGCCGGGGAAGGGCTGAACCGGGCCTTGTCGCACCGCATGGCGATGATATATGATATTGATATCATATATGGGAATTCGCCATGCGCACCCTTGTCGACATTCCTGACGAGCAGCTTGAGCAACTGACGGAGATCAGCACCCGGGAGAACACATCCCGGGCGGCCATCATCCGTGAAGCGATCGCCAGCTATCTCGCGAAGCGGCGCAAGATCGGCGCAAAGGACGCCTTCGGCCTCTGGCGTCGCGAGGGTCAGGATGTCGTGGACGGCGTCGACTACCAGAAGGCCCTGCGCGGCGAATGGTGAGCGCTGTCTTCGACACCAACATCCTGATCGACTACTTGAACGGCATTACCGATGCCCAGGACGAGTTGGACCGGTATGCGGACAAGGCGATCAGCCTCGTCACCTGGATGGAGGTGATGGTGGGAACCTCTCCGGCGACGGAGCAGGCGACCAGAGACTTCCTTCGCGGCTTCACTCTGATCGAGCTGGACGACGGCATCGCCGAAGAGGCGGTGGCGCTCCGCAAGGCGCATCGCATCAAGCTGCCGGACGCCATCGTCTGGGCGTCCGCCCGCCGCCGATCAGCCCTGCTGGTGACCCGCAACAGCAAGGACTTCCCTGTCGGCGATCCCGGTATCCGCATGCCCTATTCGGTCTGACGCCCCTACTTCACCGCGCCCATCGTGAGCCCACGCACCAGCTGGCGCGACACGATCAGGGCGAAGACGATCACCGGCAGCACGATCAGCGTGCCGGTGGCCATGATCTGGCCCCAGGGCAGGTCGTAGCCGCTCATGAAGCTGGTCGCCGCCACCGGCGCGGTGCGGCTGGCGCTGCGCGTCAAGACAAGGGCGTAGAGCAGCTCGTTCCAGGAGAAGATGAAGGAGAAGATCGCCGAGACGGCGACGCCCGGCGCCGCCAGCGGCAGGGCGATGCGCCAGAACACGGTGAAGCGCGAGGCGCCGTCGATCCGCGCCGCATCGTCCAGGTCGCGCGGGATGCCGCGGAACTGGTCGGCGCAGATCCACACCACGATCGGCAGGTTGAAGGTCAGGTACAGGAGGATCAGCACCAGATGGGTGTCGATCAGGTTCAGGTTGCGGGCCAGCAGGAAGATCGGCAGCGCCAGCACGATCGGGCTGACCATGCGGTTGGTGATGAACCAGAACCACAGGTCGGACTTGCCGCGGAACTCGAACCGCGCCAGGGCGTAAGCGGCGGGGGTGCCGAGCAGGATCGCCAGCGCCGTGGTCGAGACCGCGACAATGATCGAGTTCAACAGGCTGGGGCCGACATCCTTCGGGCCCAGCACCATGCGGTAGTGGTCCAGCGTCGGCTCGAACAGCCAGACGGGCGGTGAGGCCAGCGCCACCGCCTGGTCCTTCAGGCTGGTCGTCACCATCCAGTAGAACGGGAAGACGCAGGCGAGCGCAATCGCGATCAGCGCGATCGCATGCCAGGGCGAGACCCGGATCCGGGCCTTCGCCGGCCGCGCCTCCGCCCGCGCCGCTGCCGTCGAGGCGACCATCACTCGATCTCCTGGTACACGAGGCGGATATACATCCGCGACAGCACGATGGTGAGGACCAGCAGCAGGATCGCCTGGGCCGAGGCGACGCCCTGGTCGAAGACCCGGAAGCCGATGCGCTGGATGGTGATCGAGATCAGCTCGGTCGCCGCCCCAGGTCCGCCGCGGGTCATGGTGAAGATCATGTCGAACAGCTTCAGCGTGTCGGCCGTGCGCAGGATCAGGACGGCGGTGATGCCCGGCAGCAGGAAGGGCAGCTGGACATGGCGCAGGATGTGCCGGAAGCGCTTGGTCTCCAGCCGCGCCGCCTCCTCGATCTCCGGCGGCACCATGGTCAGCCCGGCCAGCAGCACCAGGGCGCAGAACGGCGTCCACTGCCAGATGTCCATCAGCGCGATCGAGACGAAGGCGAAACTCGGGTCGCCCAGCCATTCGACCGGGCCGATCCCGACCAGGCCGAGGAACCAGTTCACCACGCCGAAATCGCGGTTGAAGATCAGCCGGCCGATCAGCCCGACCACGGCATAGGTGGTGGCCATCGGGATGACCAGGCTGAGCCGCGCCAGGGTTTTCAGCAGCGGCAGCCCCGGCTTGTGCAGCAAGAGGGCGACGCCGAGGCCGAGCAGCAGCTCGGCCGGCAGCACGATGACCAGGAACAGCAGGGTGCGGCCGAGCGCGTCCCAGAAGGTCGGGTCGGTCAGCACCGCCAGGTAGTTGCCGAGGCCGACGAAGGGCGTTCCCTCGCGCGGGATCTTCGGCAGGATCACCTGGTGCAGCGAGTTCCACAGCGCGTAGAGCGTCGGAAAGATGCCGATCGCAAACAGGGCGATCACGGCCGGGGCGAGGAACCAGACCGGGGTCCAGCGGCTGTCGAGACGGTGCGCCATAGGTCTACTCGAGATTGGTGTGCCGCGCCCGCATCGCCTCGGGCGCAACGCCGAGCCGGTCGCGCAGCCTGAGCACGACCAGCTCGAACAGCAGGAATTGCGCGCCCTCGTACAGGCTGCCCATCGGCAGCACCGAGGCGGCGGCGGGGCCGGTGTCGTTCGCCCCCATGTCGTCTGCCATGGTCTGGCCCGGCAGCACGAAGATTGTGTCGGCCAGGATCGCGGCGCTGCCCTGCGGCTGGGCGGTGAACAGGAGCGTCCGCGCCCCGGCGTCGCGGGCGACGCGCATCAGCCCGTCGACGGTGGCGAAGCCGCCCGGCCCGGCGCTGGCGACCAGCAGGTCGCCGGACCCGACCGGCGGCGCCGACATGTCGCCGACGACATGGGCGTCGAGGCCGAGATGGTAGAGGCGCATGGCCAGCGCCCGCATCATCAGCCCCTCGCGCCCGACGCCATGACAGACGATGCGGCCGGCGGCGGCCAGGGCGTCGAGCACCGGATCGAGGGCGCCGGGGGCGAGCCGGCCGAAGACGCCGCGGATCTCGTCCAGCGCCCCTTCCGCCAGGGCGCCCAGGCTGTCGGGCATGGGGTGGTCTCCGGTCACGATCGTCGGTCCGTTGTGTTGCCTCTCCCCCGTGGCGGGAGAGGTCGGGTGTCCGCAGGACGACCGGGTGAGGGCTGGCACAAGCGGATGGGAAGGGCCCTCACCCGGAGCCGCTTCGCGTCTCCGACCTCTCCCGCAAGCCGGAGAGGCAACGCGAAAACGCCGCCCGGCGACAGCCCTACCCGTCGGCCAGCCTACTGCAGCTTCTCCTTCTTGCCGTCATAGTAGCCGGCCTTCTGCAGCACCGCCTCCATGCGCTCGCCGATCTTCTGGGCGCCGGATTCGGTCGTCTCCTCGCCCAGCATGATCTTGGTGCCGAACTCGGCGACGATCTCGGAGATCGCCGGCCATTCCGGGAAGCGCGGCCGGAAGGACGGCACGCCGCCCTGCCAGGAGGCCACGGTCGGCTCGACGAAGGCATACTTTGCCTTGAGTGCCGGGTCGTCATAGACCGCGGTGCGGCCGGAGACGCCGCCGGCCTCGACATAGGGCTTGGCCATCGCCTCCGACGTCACCCACTGGATGAACAGCCAGGACGCCTTCTGCTCCGCCTCGCTGGCCTGCGACGCCACGCCGAGCGAGAAGCCGCCCAGCGCCGGCTTCAGCCCGGCCTCGCCCTTCGGCTCGGTGGCGACGCCCAGGCAGTCGCCCAGCTTCGAGGTCGCCGGGTCGACCAGCGTCGAATAGAAGGACGACCATTCGGTGATCATCGCCACCTGGCCCTGGGCCAGCGCGTTCACCGCCTCGGCATGGTCGTAGTCGACGATGCCCGGCGGCATGAACTTCATCAGCTCCTGCCGGAACTTCAGCCCCTTCTGCGACGCCTCTGACGTGAGATTGGACTTGAAGTCGGCGTTCAGCAGCGACCCGCCGAAGGGCCACAGCACGCGCATGAAGCTGTCGGCCGACTGGGTTTCGCCGCGGCGCGACTGCAGAGCGTAGGCATACTTGCCGTTCTGGGTGAGCTTCGGCCCGTAAGTGTTGAGCAACTCGTCCCAGGTCGCCGGCGGCTTGTCGAAACCGGCATCCTTGAGCATGCACTTGTTGTAGAACAGCAGGCCGGAATAGTTGTCGAAGGGCAGGCCGTACAGCTCCTTGTTCCAGGTGCCGAAGCTCTCCAGCAGGATCGGGAAGAAGCCCTTCAGGTTCAGTGCCGGGTCGGCCAAGGCCGGGTTCTCGGTGAAGGTCTTCAGCGGCACCAGCCAGCCGCTGTCGGCGTATTCGCCGATCCAGACGACGTCGGTCAGGACCACGTCGATCTCGCCGCCGGCCGTGAAATCAAGGACTTCGCGCTCGCGGCTGTTCTCATAGGGCAGGATCTCGTATTCGACCTTGATCCCGGTCTCCTGCTCGAACTGCGGCAGCAACTGGATCGCGGCGCGATAGCCCGGCCGGTCGAGGAAGATCGCCTTGATGGTGGTGCCCTTGTAGGGCTCCGCCGCCTCTTTCAGGCTCCAGGCCATGGCCTGGCCGGCGGTCAGCAGCGCAGCGATCGCGGCGCCGGAAAACAGAAGCTTCTTCATTGGGTTCGCCTCCCTTTCTGACATGTCATGCCCGGCCGCTGCCGGGGTTCTCTCCCGCCCGTTCGGATGAACGATGCGCTTGATCGCGCGGTCGCGATACTCCGCCTGCATGGCGAAGGCCTCGGCCGCCGCTTCTAAACATTTGTATCTTGGCTGATACAGTCGTCAAGCGACAGCTCCGATGTCAAGCCGGGCTTCTATCGCCGCAGCACCGTGCGGCAGGCGCCGAGGCGGGACTGCCAGCCCTCGCGCTCCAACTCCGGCACCGGCTCCTCCGACTCCGGAAAGCCGAGGCAGAGATAGCCGATCAGATGCCAGTCCGGCGGCACGTCGAGCAGCGCCGCCACCGCCTGCGGCTCCAAAATCGAGACCCAGCCCAGCCCGACGCCCTCGATCCGGGCGGCCAGCCACAGCGTGTGGATGGCGGTGACGGCGGAATGGTCCAGCGTCTCCGGCATGGTCTGCCGCCCGAGCCCATACCCCTGCCCGGTCGACCGGTCGCAGAACACGGCGAGTTGCACCGGTGCCTCGACCAGCCCCGCCAGCTTCAGCCGGCGGTAATGGGCCGCGCGCTCGCCCTCGTAGCCGGAGGCGGCATCGGCATTGCAGCGGCTGAACACGGCCCGCACCGCGGCCCGCCGCACTTCGTCCTCGACCAGGACGAAGCGCCAGGGCTGGCTGTTGCCGACGGAAGGAGCGAGGCAGGCGAGGTCGAGCAGTCGATCGAGCAGCCCGGGCGGCAGCGGGTCACGGCGGAAGCGGCGGACGTCGCGGCGCCAGCGCAGCAGCTCGGCGAAGCGGTCGCGGAACTCGGGCGGAAAGTCGGGGGCGGCCAAACGAAACCTCCTGACGGCGATCCCCCAGCTATAGCGGTCCGGTCAGGGTCCGGGGAACAGCGTGTCGATGCGGCCTGTCCCCCAGTAGGCGACCAAGCCGATCCATTCATGCACCGCGATGTTCAGCACCTCGAACTGCTCGACCAGATCCGGCCGCGGCAGCAGCGTCGGCGGCAGGCCGCGATAGTCGACCGGCCATGGCACCACCTTCCAGCCGGCCTTGGCGAACAGCCCCATCGACCGCGGCATGTGATAGGCGCTGGTGATCACCACCCAGTTCTGCCCGGGCTGGGGCTGCAGCATCTGCTTCAGCAGCAGCACGTTCTCGTCGGTGTTCCGGGCCTGGCCTTCGAGCACCATCCGCTGCTCCGGCAGCCCGGCCATCAGCATGGTGTCGCGGAAGATGTCCGACTGCGGCGGGATGCCGTTCCACGGATCGCCCAGCCCGCCGGAGAACACCACCTGCGCCTCCGGGAAGCGCCGGGCCAGATCGAGCGCCGCGAACAGCCGCTCGGCGGCACCGCCCAGCATCGGCTCGCCCCGGGCGCCGGACAGCACCGGCTGCTCGGGCCCGCCCAGGACGATGATCCCGTCCAGCGTCGCCGGCAGCCGGTCCGGCTTGTGGAAACGGTTCTCCAGCGGCAGCATCACCAGATCGCCGGCCGGCAGCAGGCAGACCGCGGCGAAGGCCAGGGTCAGCGCGATCACCAGCCGCCGGGCCAGGCGCCGCGGGCGATACAGGAATCCGGCCGTGGCCAGCAGCAGCGCCAGCAGCACGAGGCCGAGCGGCTGGATGAAGAACCAGATCAGTTTCGACAGGAAAAAGAACACGGCCCACCCATCCGGCGCCCCATCCGAGCAATGGCGGATTGCGGCCGAAGATGCAATCCGCGGAGCCATGCGCGGCTTGACGCGGAGGCGCCGCGCCCGCACATGGGCTAGGCTATGCGTCCCAGCCACCGGAGCCCGCCGCCCGTTCATGGAGCTGTTCCCCACCGACCTTCTCGATCGGGCCGGCGAGCTGTTCGACCGTCGCATCCGACTCGGCGTCACCGGGCTGAGCCGCTCCGGCAAATCGGTGTTCATCGCCGCGCTGGTGCACGGGCTGACCGATCCGCGGCGCTTCGGGCTGCTCGACGCCGTGGCCGAGGACCGGCTGCGGGCCGCGGTGCTGCGGCCGCAGCCGCATCTGGAGCTGCCGCGCTTCGCCTATGAGGAGGCGGTGGCCCGGCTGACCGGCGCGGGCGGAAGTGGAGTTCAGAATGGGCCGGACTGGCCGGCCGGCACCCGCAACGTGGCCGAGCTGCGCCTGTCGCTGCGCTTCGCGCCGAAGAGCGGCCTGCGCAGCCTGCTGGGCGACCAGGTGCTGCATCTCGACATCTTCGACTATCCCGGCGAATGGCTGATCGACCTGCCGCTGCTGGAGCGCGACTACGCCGCCTGGGCGGAGGAGACGCTGGCCCTGGCCGCGACCGGGGTGCGGGCGCCGCTGTCCCAGGCCTGGCGCGACGCCATCGCCAAGCTCGATCCCGCCGGACCGGCCAAGGAGACCGACGCGATCGAAGCGGCGCGGCTCTACACCGACTATCTGCGCGGCTGCCGCACCCATGCGATCCCGCTGAGCCGGCTGCAGCCCGGCCGCTTCCTGCTGCCGGGCGACCTCGAGGGGTCCCCCGCCCTCACCTTCTGCCCGCTGTCGCGGCCGCGCGAGACGCCGCGCGGGTCGCTGTGGCGGCTGATGGAGGAGCGGTTCGAGGCCTACAAGGCCAAGGTGATCCGCCCCTTCTTCAACGACCATTTCAGCCGGCTGGACCGGCAGATCGTGCTGGTCGACCTGCTGGCCCATCTCGCCGCCGGGCCGGAGAGCCTGGAGGATCTGGGCCGCGCCATGGACGACATCCTGACCTGCTTCAAGACCGGCGGTATCAACTGGCTGTGGCCGTTCGAGTCGCGGATCCGCAAGGTGCTGTTCGCCGCCACCAAGGCCGACCACCTGCCACGCGAGGGACACGAGCCGCTGGTCGGGCTGATGGACGAGCTGCTGCAGCAGAGCGTCCGCCGCACCGCCTTCCAGGGCGCCACCGCCCGATCGATGGCGATCGCCTCGCTGCGCGCCACCCGCGAGGTCGACGTCAAGCACGAGGGCGAGACCTTGCGCTGCGTCGCCGGGGTGATCGAGCCGGGCGGCAAGCCGGTCGCGGCCTATCCCGGCGCGCTGCCGCGCAGCCTGCGCGAGGCCCGCGGCGGCGGCCGATTCGGCGCCCAGCGATTCCTGCCGCCGGCCGATCTCGGCGCCGACGGCCAGCCCTGGCCGCATATCCGGCTGGACGGTGCCCTGCAGTTCCTGATCGGGGAGGATCTGGCATGACCCGGCCGCCCCTGATCCTCGACCAGCCGCCGGAATCCGAACGCGACCGGGGCCGCGCCCCGGCCGTCTTTGCGCTCGAAAAGGCCGAGGCGGTGCCGGTGGAGGACGCACCGGTCCCGGCCGCGCCCGAGGCGGTCGACCCCGGGCTGCGCCGCCGCCGCAGCCCCGGCAGCGTCGCCCTGCGCATCGCCTTCGGCGCGCTGGTCGGTCTGGTCGGTCTCGGCATCGGCCTCTGGGTCGAGCGGCTCGTCACCGACCTCTTGAGCCAGGGCGGGCCGCTGCAGGCCGTGACACTGGCGCTGCTGGCCGTCGCCGGGGCCGGCATCCTGGTCTGGGCGGGGTGGGAGCTGCTGGCGCTGCGCCGGCTCGGCCGGGTCGAGGAGATCCGCAGCCTGGGCCGGGCGGCCACGGGCGGCGACGCCGCCGCGGCCGATGCCGTGATCGCCCGCTTCCGCCGGCTGCACGCCGACGGCCCGGCGGCCGACGGGCTGGCGCGCCTGGAGCGCGAGCGCGACGAGCTGCGCGACCCTGCGGAGCTGATCGGCCTTTTGGAGCTGCACGCCCAGCGGCCGATCGACGCCGCCTGCCGCGCCGCCATCGCCGCCACGGCGCGGCGTACGGCGCTGATCACCACGGTGACGCCCTTCGCCGTCGTCGACATGGTCGTGTCCGGTGCGCTGAACCTGCGGATGATCCGGCGCATCGCCGAGATCCAGGGCTTCCGCCCCGGCCTGTTCGCCACGCTGTCGCTGGTCCGGCGGGTGGCGACGACGCTCTTGATCGCCGGCGGCATCGAGGCCGCCAACGACTATCTCGGCGACTTCCTGGGCGCCGGCCTCTTGCGCGCCTTCGGCCGCCGCGCCGGCGAGGGCGCGATCAACGGCATCCTCAGCGTCCGCATCGGCGTCGCCGCGATGAAGGTGTGCCGCCCCCTGCCCTACCTGCGCGACACCCCGCCCGGCACGATGAGCCTGGCCAAGGCGATCTTCGGCGCGGAGGCGGCGCCGAAGGGGAAGGGTTAGGCCGAGAGTCCGGTCACACTTTTCCTGTCATTGCCGGGCTTGACCCGGCAATCCAGAGGGTGCCGACGCTCTCTGGATGCCCGGGTCAAGCTTGGACACGACAGGTTGAAAAGTGAGTGGTTTGGGCTCGCGACTGCGAACCCAACCAAAGCCCCAGCCTCAGTTCTGCTTCATCCCTGCGACCAGCAGCGAAATGTTATACCGAAACATCTTCGCGTAAGTCGAAGCCGGCCCATCCGCGGTCGACAGCGCCTCGGCATAGAGCTCGCCGCCCATCTCGGCGCCGGAGGCCTTGGCCACCTGCTGCACCAGGCGAGGGTCGGTCGCGTTCTCGATGAACACCGCCTTGATGTGCTCCTGCTTGATCTGGTCGATCAGCTTGGCGATGTCGCCGGCCGAGGCTTCGCTTTCGGTCGAGAAGCCGACCGGGGCGTGGAACTCGATGCCGTACGCCGCACCGAGATAGCCGAAGGCGTCATGGCTGGTGATGACCTTGCGCTTGCCCTCCGGAATGGTCGCCACCTCGCGCCGGGCCCAGGCGTCGAGATCCTTCAGCTCGGCCACGTATTTGGCGCCGTTGGCCTGATAGGTCGCGGCGTCGGCCGGGTCCGCGGCCTCCAGCGCCTTGGCGATGTTGGCGGCGTAGATCGCGCCGTTCGCGGCGCTGTTCCAGGCGTGCGGATCGAGGCCTCCATGATCGTGCCCCTCGCCTGCGTGGTCGTCATGGGCTTCGTGGTCTTCCTCTTCGGCGCGCAGGGTCGCAATCCCCTGGCTCGCGACCACGATCTTGGCCCTGGTGCCGGAGGCCGTGACCAGCCGGTCCATCCAGCCTTCGAGCTCCAGCCCGTTGACGACGATGAGGTCGGCCTTGGTGACCGCCTGGGCGTCCTGCGGCGTCGGCTCGTAGACATGGGCGTCGCCATTGGGGCCGACCAGGCTGCGGACCTCGACATCGTCGCCGCCGACCTGCTTCACGATGTCGGCGAGGACGGTGATGCTGGTGACGACCGACAGCTTGTCCGCCGCCGCTGCGGGCAGCGACAGGGCGGCAAGGGACAGGCCGATCAGGCCGGCGCGGAACGGTATCCTCATGCGATGGCTCCGTTGGGAGTTCAGTGCGCGAAATGCGCGGTGGGCAGGTATCGGGCCCGCAGGCTGTCATGCGTCCCGAAGATCAGCGACAGCAGGTAGAAGCCGCCGGCGGTCAGCACGATGCTGGGACCGGACGGCAGGCTGCCGTGATAGGAGACCAGGAGGCCGGAATAGCCGGAGAGCAGCGCGATCCCGGCCGCCCAGGCGAAGAGCGACCATAGCGACCGGCTCCAGAACCGCGCCGCCGCCGCCGGCAGCATCATCAGCCCGACCACCATGAGGGTGCCGAGCGCCTGGAAGCCGCCGACCAGGTTCAGCACCACCAGCACCAGGAAGGCGAAGTGCACCAGGGCGCCGACACCGCCGACCATGCGCAGATAGCCGGGGTCGAAGCATTCCACCACCAGCGGCCGGTACAACAGGGCCAGCGCGACCAGCGTCACCGTGGCGATGCCGGCCATCAGCAGCAGCGCCGCGTCGTCGACCGCCAGGATGGTGCCGAACAGCACATGGATCAGGTCGACATTGCTGCCGCGGGTCGAGACGATCAGCACGCCGGCGGCCAGGGCGATCAGGTAGAAGGCGGCGAAGGCGGCGTCCTCGCGCAGCGCCGTCATCCGGGTGACCGCGCCAGCCAGCAGCGCGACGGCCAAGCCGGCGATCAGCCCGCCCAGCCCCATCGACCACAGCGACAGGCCAGACACCAGGAAGCCGACCGCGGCGCCCGGCAGCACCGCATGCGACATGGCATCGCCGACCAGGCTCATCCGCCGCAGCACCAGCAGCACGCCGACCGGGCCGCAGCCCAGCGACAGCGCCAGGCAGGCCACCAGCGCCCGCTGCATGAAGGCGTAGTCGAGGAAGGGCGTGACCAGAAAGTCCCACATCGCCGTCACGCCGCGCTCCGCCGGCAGGCTTCGCCGCGGTCGGCCCAAGCCTCGGCCATCGTGCGGGCGCGCAGCAGGTTCTCGGCGCACAGCACGTCGCCGGTCGGCCCCCAGCCGATCGGGTCGCGGGCCAGAAGCAGCGTGTCCGGGCAGACCTCGCGCACCTGGTCCAGGTCGTGCAGCACCGTGATCACGGTGCGGCCCTCGCCATGCCAGCGCCGGACCACGTCGACCAGGTCGCGCGTCGTCTTGGCGTCGAGCGCGGTGAACGGCTCGTCCAGCATGATCACCCGCCCGTCCTGCAGCAGCAGCCGGGCGAACAGCACGCGCTGGAACTGGCCGGCGGAGAGGCTGCCGATCGGCCGTGCCTCGAAGCCGCCGAGGCCGACCGCCTCCAGCGCCTCGGCGGCGCGGCGGCGCAGATCCTTCGAGGCGCCGCCGAAGATCCCGGTCCGGGCCCAGCCGCCGAGCAGCACCGTGTCGGCGACCGAGATCGGGAAGCTGCGGTCGATCTCCGCCTGCTGCGGCAGATAGGCGATGTCGCGCCGGCGCAGGCCGCCCAGGTCGACATGGCCGGACAGCGGCGCCAGCAGGCCGGCGATGGTCTTCAGCAGGGTCGACTTGCCGGCCCCGTTCGGGCCGACGATGGCGGTCAGCGTCCCGCGCTCGAAGCTGCCGTCGACATGATGCACCGCCGGGTGCCGTTCGTAACCGGCGGTCAGGTTGGCGAGGCGGATGCGGCCAATGGCGGACGAACTGCTCATGCCGCGCCTCCGAACCAGCCCATGGCCCAGGCCACGGCGAGCCAGAGCACCGCGATCAACGCGAAGGCGACGAGCAGGCGGGCCCCGACCGGCGCGGCCAGGGCCGACGGCCCGATCTCCCCGGCCCGGCGGGCGGCATGGGCGGGGTGGTGATGCGACACGGTCATGGGTCAGCCGATGGCGTGAACAGGTCCGGCACCATAGCGCCCGGCGGGCGCGGCACCATTGACGTTAATGTATAACATCTTTGCGATATCGGAAAGCGCCGGACGAGCGATATCGACCAAGGGCGTAGGCCTCACTCCGCGAGATTGCCCGGCAGATCCTCGAGGTGATGGATCCAGGGCACGGCCGAACGGCACCAGATCTGCCGCCTGGGCACCAGCCGGTCGCGCTGCCGGATGCCGCCCCAGCGGATGCCCCATTCCTCGGCATCGGCGCCCTCGCCGCTGGTGAAGACGGGCGATCCGCACTCCGGACAGAAATGCTGGAACCGCCTGCGGCCGTTGTCGCCGGTCTTCACGTAGACCTTCGGCTCATGGCCGGTCAGCCGGATGGCCTCGCGCCGCGCGAGCACGGTGACCCGGAAGGGCGAGCCGGTCAGCGCCTGGCAATCGGTGCAGTGGCAGATCCCCACCCGTTCCGGGTCGATCTCCGCCTCATAGGCGACATGGCCGCAATGGCAGCGGCCGTCGATGCGCATCATGGCGCGCCCCGATCCGCATGGAACCAGGCTGCAGTCTAGCCTATCGTCGGCCCGGCTGCAGGCGGCGCAGCACCAGATGCTTCAGCGCCGGCGGGATATGGCCCGGCGACGGCCAGTCCACCGCCAGGCCGAGGGCGGCGCATTCGGCCGCGATCTGGCGCCCGTTCTCGTAACGGATCTGTCCGAGCCGCGGCAGGGCGTCGGCGCGGCGGTGGTCGAAAGGGCGGCCGGACTGCGCCTCGCGAAAGCCGTGGTGGAAATCGGGATGGCTCAGCACCCGCCGCGCCTCCGGCCAGTGCCGGGCCCGGCGGGTGGCGACGTCGGACAGGCCCCTCACGGCTGCAGGTCGACCAGCGTCGCCCGGCCACCAGCGTCGCCCGCCGCCAGCCAGCGTCCGTCGGGCGAGAAGGCCAGCGCTTCGACCGCGGCGCCGTTCGGCCGCAGGACCGGAACATAGCCGCTGCCGTCGAGCGGCATCAAAGCGACGAAGCCGTCCTTGGCGCCGGCGGCCGCGACCGGCAGTTGCGGATGCGCCGCGACCCGGGTGATCGGCACGCCGCGGGCCCAGCCGCTTTCGCTGGCGGTGCCGCCCATCGGGCCGTCGCGGCCGGCGAAGCGCCAGGACACCACACCCTCGGAGCCTGAGGTCAGCAGCGCCTTGCCGCCATCGGCCCAGGCCAGGGACCGCGGCTTGGTGGGATAGCCCGGCATCTGCATGTGCACGCCGTCCGACAGGCGCCAGGCGTGCAGCGCCTTCTCCTGCATCGCCGAGACGACGAAGCGCGACCGCGGATGCCAGATGACGGCGAGGTGAGCGCCTTGCCAGGCGTAGAGCTTCGCGGCCCAGGCGCGCTTCCGCGGCGACCAGACGGTGACGCCGCCGTAATGCGCCGCGGCAATGCGCCGGCCGCGCGGGTCGAAGGCGGCGCCGTCCAGCCCCGCCGAGCCCTGCAGCCGCGTCACCGGCGCCCCATCCGCATCGAACACCAGCACCTCGCTGCCGGCGACGGCCAGGCGCCGCCCGGTGACGGGCGCGGCGTCGACGGCGCTGATCCAGCGGCCCGGGACTTCGGCGATCTCGGCCACCGCTCCGTCCGGCGCGACCCGCAGCAGCCGGCCGTCGTCACCGCCGCTGAGAAAGCCGTCGCCGAGATCAGGCGTCAACGCCAGCACGGCACCGCGATGCGCCGGCACGGCCACCGCCTCGCGCTCGCCGGGCGAGGCAAGGCGGACAGTGCCGTCGCCGAGGCCGAAGGCCAGGTGCCCGGCTGCGTCGAAGGCCGCGGCCACCACCGGCGCCGGCCAGGTCCAGACCGTGCCCTTCTCCTCCGCCAGGGCACGCGGCGGCAGCAGCAGGCTCATGCCGCGGCGCAGTTCTCGAAGCCGGCCCGCAGCACGGCCGCATCGAGGTTGCGGCCGATCAGCACCAGCCGGCTCTCGCGCCGCTGGCCGGGCCGCCAGGCCGGGGCGAAGTCGCCCTCCTGCAGCATGTGCACGCCCTGGAACACGAAGGGCCGGTCCTCGCCGGCGAAGGCGAGAATGCCCTTGCTGCGCAGGATATCGGCGCCGCGGATCGCCAGCAGCATGCCGATCCAGTCGACGAAGCGGCGGCCGTCGAGCGGCCGGTCGAGCCGGAACGAGACGCTGCCGACGCCCTCGTCATGCTCGTGGTGATGGTGCCCGTGGCCGTCGAGCAGGTCGGGCTCGAGCGCCAGCAGCCGGTCGAGGTCGAAGGCGCCGCCGTCCAGCACGGTGCCGAGATCGGCGTCGCAGCGCCGGGTCCGCAGCAGCCGCGCCACCGGGTTGATGGCGCGCAGCCGCGCCTCCACCGTCGCCAAGCCGGCCTCGTCCGCCAGGTCGGTCTTGTTGACCAGGATGGTGTCGGCGAAGGCCACCTGCTCCTCCGCCTCGTCGCTGTCGCCCAGCCGTGCCTCGATGTTGCGGGCATCGACCACGGTGACGATCGAATCGAGGGCGGTGCGCTCGCGCACCTCGTCGTCGACCAGGAAGGTCTGCGCCACCGGCGCCGGGTCGGCCAAGCCCGTGGTCTCGACCAGGATGCGGTCGAAGCCGCCGGCCCGCTTCATCAGCCCACCGATGATCCGGATCAGGTCGCCGCGGACCGAGCAGCACAGGCAGCCGTTGTTCAGCGCGAACACCTCCTCGTCGACGCCGACCACCAGGTCGCCGTCGATGCCGATCTCGCCGAACTCGTTGACGATCACGGCGTAGCGCCGGCCATGCGCCTCGGAGAGGATGCGGTTCAGGAGCGTGGTCTTGCCGGCGCCGAGATAGCCGGTCAGCAGGGTGACGGGGATGCGGGACATGGGGAGCCTCGGGCTTCGGAGATTTAAATGTTATTATATAACATAATAGCAGGACGCAAGCCTGTCGCCCATAGGTCGATAGGATGGTATGCACGGACATCGCATCCGATCGCCGACCCGGCATCGCGCCCCAGAATCGCCCAGATTCTCCGCGAGGGACGACGCCGGGCGGCAGCCTGCCGTCCGTCATCCGAGGACCGACATGCCCGTTCCCGCCCCGTCCCGCCGCGCCTTCCTGCATGGCTGCGCCGCCGGCCTGTCCGTAGCCCTGATTCGGCCGGCCCTGGCCCAGGACGCGGAGGCGCCGCCGCCGCTCGGTTTCCGCGAGCTGGCGGACGGTGTCTGGCTGCACACCAGCTGGAAGAAGCTGGAGCAGGGCTGGGTCTCGTCCAACGGCCTGGCCGTGATCGGGCCCGAGGAGGTGCTGCTGATCGACACCGCCTGGAGCCCGGCGCAGACCGTGGCGCTGCTGGAGCGGGTGGCGGAGATCGCGCCGAACCGGCCGGTCAACCTGGTGGTGACGCATGCGCATGACGATCGGCTGTCCGGCCTGGCGGCGGTGCATGCCCGCGGCGGCTGGTCCCTGGCCCGCGACGAGACGGTCAAGGAGGCCGCGGGCGCCGGCACGATCCAACGCAGCTGGAGCGGCGAATCGACCGCCATCACCGGCGGCGGCCGCACGATCGAGCTGTTCTATCCCGGCCCGGCGCACACCCGCGACAACACCGTCGCCTTCCTGTCGGACAGCGCCGTGCTGTTCGGCGGCTGCATGATCCGGGCGGCCGAACAGGCCAATCTCGTCACCGTCCCCGAATCCGACGTCTGCCGCTGGCCGCAATCCGTCGAGGCGGTGATCGCCCGCTACGGCAAGGCGGCCAAGGTCGTGGTGCCGGGCCATGGCGAGACCGGCGACGCCGGGCTGCTGTCCCACACCCACCAGCTGGCCAAGGCCGAAGCAGCGAAGAGCTGCAGCCCGGCGGGCTAGCCGGCAGCGGCCACCGCGCCGGCGGCGCAGTCGCGGCAGCGGCCGAGGATCTCGATGGTCCGGCTGTCGGCAACGAAGCCGATCCGCCCGGTCCAGGCCTCGATCAGCCCGTCCACCGCCGGATCGGTGATCTCCTCGACCCGGCCGCACTCGCGGCAGATGGCGAATTGCGCCGGGTGGGTGTGGTGGTGGTCCGGCCCGCCGCACACCACATAGGCGTTGAGCGATTCGATCCGGTGCACCAGGCCACGGTCGAGCAGCCCCTTCAGCGCCCGGTACACCACCGGCGGCGCGGTGATGCCGTCGCCCTTCATCTCGCGCAGGATGTCGTAGGCGCTGGCCGGCTCGGCGCTGGCCCGCACCAGGTCGAGCACCCGCTGCTGCCAGTGCGACAGCCCGGCCCGCGGGGGCCGGCCGCGCCGGGTCGTGCCCGCCCCCGTTTTCGCTGCCTTGCCCTTCGCCGCCGCCGACGCGGCTTCCAGCTTCTGTCTCATGCGTCGAGTGATAGCATGCGGCCCCTCCCCAACGCCACGCCCTGCCCGATCTTGAAACCGACCGGTCACCCCCCATTTCCTGTTTAACGGGAGTGGGGATGCCGCGTGGTCCCCGCTCCGCAGGCGCCGGGGAACCGGGCCGCCCGAGCCGGGGGTTCCGGCAGCTCGCTCTCAGGAGGAGTGACCATGACGCGGGTGTCGCTGTTCAACAGCCCGCTCCTGCTCGGCTTCGAGCAGTTCGAGCGGACGCTCGACCGGATCGGCAGGACGCCGAGCGACGGGTATCCGCCCTACAACATCGAGCAGTTCGGCGAGGACCAGCTGCGCATCACACTGGCGGTCGCCGGCTTCACGGATGCCGATCTGACGGTGCAGATCGAGGACAACCAGCTGGTGGTCCGCGGCAAGCAGACCGACGACAAGGAGCGGGTGTTCCTGCATCGCGGCATCGCCGCCCGCCAGTTCCAGCGCGCCTTCGTGCTGGCCGAGGGCATCGAAGTGACCGGGGCCTCGCTCGACAACGGGCTCCTGAACATCGATCTCCGCCGGCCGATGCCGGAGAGCAAGGTCCGGACCATCGCCATCAACCGCTCCGCGGCGAAACCCAACGGCAAGACCGCGATCGACGTCTCGACCGACGTCGAAGGGTGAACCGAAACACCTGGTGACCATCATGAATACCGACGCCATTCCGAACTTCACCCAGATGTCGCCGACCGATTTCGCGGCGATCGGGCTGAACCAGATCGCCTTCGTCAAGCCGGTGGTGGTCGAGGGCGAGGCCGCCTTCGCCGTGCACGGCGCCGACGGCACCCCGCTGGCCGTGGTCAAGGACCGCGACCTCGCCTTCGCCGTGGTCCGCCAGAACGACATGGAGCCGGTCAGCGCCCACTGACCCGTCGCTCCTTCCGATGAGCTGATGCGAAAGCCCCGCCGCCGGCGGGGCTTTTTCTATTTCACGGCCCCTGCCGTCAGCCCGGCGATGAACCAGCGGCCGACGATGCCGAACAGCAGCACCACCGGCACCGTCGCCAGCGTCGCCCCGGCCAGCAGCAGGCCCCAGTCGATCTGGTACTGGCCGATGATGCCGGCGAAGCCGACCGGCAGGGTGCGGTTGGCGTCGGACAGGATCAGCACCGAGGCGAACAGGTATTCGGTCCAGCTGGCGATGAAGGCGAAGATGGCGACGCTGGCGATGCCGGGCGCCGCCAGCGGCACCATGATCCGCAGCAGGATCGCCAGGCGCGAGGCGCCGTCGATCAGCGCCGCCTCCTCCAGCTCCGCCGGGATCGAGGCGAAGAAGCTGCGCATCATCCAGATGGCGAAGGGCGAGGCGAAGGTGACGTTGACGATCACCAGCGCCGCCGGCGTGTCGATCAGCCCGGCCTGCGACATCATTCCGTAGAGCGGAATCAGGATCAGGATGCCGGGGAAGGCATAGGCCACCAGCACTGCCCGGAACAAGAGGTCCTGGCCTGGGAAGCGCAGCCGGTAGAAGCCGTAGGCGGCCAGCACCGACAGCACCACCGTGATCGCGGTCGAGCCCAGTCCGACCACCAGGCTGTTGCCGAGATAGCGCGGATAGTCCGAGGCGCCGAGCAGCTTGTCGAAATGCCGCAAGGTGAAGCTGTGCGGCACCAGCGTCGGCACCCGGGCGATGATCTCCTGCGGCGCCTTGATCGCGCCGGTGGCGATAAACCAGAAGGGCAGCAGCACGATCGCGGCAAGGCCGAGCAGCCCGCCGCCGATCGCCAGGGACTGGCCCGGGCTGCGCCTCATTTCTCGCCTTTCGGCGCCAGGGCACGGGTCAGCAGGATGGCCAGGGCCATCAGGAGCAGGCTGACCAGCACCGACATCGCCGCCGCCTGGCCCAGCCGGTAGGATTTGAACGCGGTCTCGTAGATCAGCACCGGCAGCGTCTGGGTGGCGCCGGACGGCCCGCCCGCCGTGGTCAGCCAGATGATGTCGAAGACGTTGAAGGACAGCAGCGTGCCGACCACGCCCAGCACCAGCATGGTCGGCTGCAGCAGCGGCCAGGTGATGCGGCGGAAGCGCTGCCAGGGGCCGGCGCCGTCGATCGCCGCGGCTTCGTAGAGATCGGCGGGGATGCGCTGCAGCCCGGCCAGCAGCATGACCGCGACGAAGGGGAACCAGCGCCAGGAGTTGATCACGACCAGCGATGCCATGGCGCTGCCCGGCCCGGCGAAAAAGCCGACCGGCCGATCGGTCAATCCGAGCGACACCAGGAGATGGTTCACCACGCCGCCGGAGGTGCCGAGCAGCCAGCGCCAGATGATGACGACGACGATGGTCGGCACGATCCAGGACAGGATCACCCACACCCGCACCAGCCGCACGCCGCGGAAGCGCTGGTTCAGCAGCAGCGCGGTGCCCAGCGCCAGCAGCGTCTGCAGCACGGCGTTGCCGGCCACCCAGGCCAAGCTGCGGCCCAGCGCCGCCCACAGCCGGGCCATGCCGAGCACATCCTCGTAGTTCGCCAGGCCGACGAAGCCGCCGTCGGAGCCGATGACGCGGATATCGCGCAGGCTGATCGCCACCGCGGCGCCGAGCGGATAGAGGATGGTCGCCGCGAGCCAGACCAGCACCGGCGCCACCATCAGGCCCCCGGCCAGCGCCTCGGCGCGGGTGCGGGAGAGGCGGCGGCGAGGCGCGGCTGTCACGGCACGACCTACCCCGCCCGAAGCGTCAGCGCACCGCCTCCTGCATCCTCGCCTGGCCGGCCTTGACCGCGTCGGCGGCGGACATCTCGTCGACCACGATCTTCTGCAGCGTCTCGGCCAGGATGTTCTGGGCCGAGATCGCGGCGATGCTCGGGAAGGAGTGGCCGCCGGTGAAGCCGAACAGGGCGCCGTTGCGGCTGTTGGCGATCATCGCCTCGATCTGCGGCTTGTACTTCACCACCAGCGGGTCGCTCCACAGGCTCTTGGCCTTGGCGCCGTCGGCGGTGACCGGCAGGAACAGCCCCGGCTCCATGTTCAGGAAGCGGCCGTAGGTCTCCGGCTCCAGCAGCCAGGCGATGAAGGTCTCGGCTGCCTTCCGCTTGGCCTCGTCCTTGGCCAGGATCATCACCGCGTTGGAATATGCGATGGTGCCGGACTCCTTGCGGTCGTCGGCATGCGGGATCGGCGCCACGCCGAGGTCCTGGGCGTCGCCCTCGGCCTGGCTGTCATAGGTGCTGATCACCGTGAACTGCAGGATCATGCCGCAGCCGCCGCTGGCGAAGCAGGCCTCGGCCTCGCCCCAGGTCCAGCCCGGCGCGTCGGCGGCGGAGAACTGGTACAGCTCCTTGTAGAAATCGTAGGCCTTCACGGTCTGCGGATTGTCGAAGCGCAGCGTGCCGTCCGGGTTGTAGATGTCGGCGGCGCCTGCGTTGACCATCAGATCGTAGACGGTCTGGTCGGTGTACAGCTGCTTGTTGGCCGGCAGGCCGATGCCGTACCGGCCGTCCGCGGTGAGCTTCTCCGCCGCCGCCTTCCACTCGCTCCAGGTCTTCGGCGGCTTCAGCCCGGCCTTCTCGAACACGCTCTTCCGGTACCACAGCGACATCGCCATGTTGTACAGCGGCACCGCCCAGACGCCGCCGTCATAGCTGTAGGGCGCCAGCGCGCTGGGCACGAAGTGATGCTCGGCATCGAGCTGCCTGACGAAGCCGTCGACCGGCTGCAGCGCGCCGAGATCCTTCAGGATCGGGGTGAAGTCCGGGATCGCGAACAGGAGATCCGGCGCATTGCCGGCGGCGATGGCGGCCGGCGCCTTGGCGTAGATCTCGCCCCAGCTCTGCGGCTCCTGCTTCACCGCGATGTCCGGATGGCTCTTGTTGAAGGCGTCGATCAGCTCCTGCACCCGCGCCACGCGCTGCGGCGGCTGCTCCATGTGCCACAGCGTCAGCTGCACCGGTTCCGCCTGGGCTGCCGCAGCACCCCAGATCAGCGCGGCCGCGGCCACGCCCGACACGATCGACCATCTCGTCGCCATTGCCTTCTCCCCTGTCTGATCCCGCGGCCCGGATGCGGCGCCGCGTTGACCGGGCGTCCGCCGGGGCCGTCCTTTCCGTTACAAATGCGGATTGCGCGTCCGGTACCGTTCCACCAGGGCGGCGTTGCGCTCCTTCGACCCCGGCATGTTCGAGCTGATATAGGCCGGCGCAACCTCGCCCGACCGGGCCATCCGGACCACCGTCTCGGTCAGCACCGCGTTCCAGATCGCGGCGCCCAGCACGGTCGAGATCGGGCCGACGGTCAGCCCCTCGGCGGCGGTCACCAGGGCGTCGCCGGGCGGGCCCTGGTTGTCGATGGCGATGTCGGCGGTCTCGGCCAGGGTCGGCCGGCCCGCGGCGGCCGCCCGCGAATAGGCGATCGAAGTCACCGCCACCACCGTGGCGCCCTGCTCGCGGCCGTGGCGCGCGGCCTCGACCGGCACGGCGTTGACGCCGCTGTTGGAGAACACGAACAGCGTGTCGGCCGGCCCGATCGGATAGCGGCCGAGCAGCGGCGCGGCCAGGCCGGGCATCCGCTCCAGCGCGCCGGAGACCACCGCGCCTTCGTGCAGCATCACCGAGGAGGCGAGGATCGGCACCACGCAGGCCAGGCCGCCGGCGCGGAAATGCCCCTCCTCCGCCATCAGATGCGAATGGCCGGTGCCGAAGATGTAGATCAGCCCGTCGCGCCGGATGGTCTCGACGCAGGCGGCCGCCGCGGCGCCGATCGCCTCGCCCTGGGTCGCAGTCAGGGCGGCGATGCGGTCGGCGATGCCGGCGAGATAGGCGGCGGCGCCGGAAAGGGCGGTCGGCGTCATGAGTCCGATGTGTCCGGTGGGGAAAGCCGTGCCCGCATCTTGTAGCGGTCGCCGCGATAGGCGGAGCGGACGAATTCGATGACATGGCCGTCGGCATCGGCGGTGCGCCGGGTGAACACCAGCACGGGTGCGCTGCGCGGGATGTCGAGGGCGCCGGCGGTCACGGCGTCGGGCAGGTCGGCCTCGACCGTCTGCTCCGCCTGCCAGGGCACCAGGCCGTAGTCGTGGCGCAGCACCTCGTACAGCGAGGCGGTGCGGAAGTCGTTGCGGTCCAGGATTCCGGGCACCAGCGCCTCCGGCAGCCAGGTGACCTCGAACGCCATCGGCACGGCGTCGGCCAGGCGGACGCGCTCGAGCAGCACCAGCGGCGCGCCGTCGGCCACGCCCAGCGCCTCGCGCGCCTCGCCGGTCGCCGGCACCACGGTCTGGCGCAGGATCACGCTGGCAGCGCGGCGGCCCAGCCGGGCCATGTCCTCGCTGAAGCCGGTCAGGCGCTGCAGCCGCTGGTCGACCTTGGGCCGGGCGACGAAGCAGCCGCGGCCGATCCGGCTTTCGATCAGCCCGGCATCGGTCAGGCTCTTGAAGGCCTGGCGCACGGTCATCCGGCTGATGCCCAGCTGGTCGGCGAGATCGCGCTCGGAGGGCAGCCGGTCGCCGACGGCGAAGCTGCCGGCGCGGATCCGGTCGGCCAGATCCTCGGCGATCTGCTGGTAGATCGGCTTGTCCGTCGGCGTCGGCTGTAGGTCGGTCATGGCGGGCCCTGGTGGTCTAGACCACAATCGGCATGATGAAGGCCGATCCGGACCTCGTCAAGAAAGGTCGGACATAGTGGCTGGCATGCGCAGCAGCGCGTCGCGATGCCCGCCGTAGCGCCGCCAGGCGGCCTCATAGACCTCCCGCAGCGCCGGATCGGGGCGATGCGTGCGCCGAATCCTGCGGACCCGGCGCGACGCGTCGCCGATCGAGGGATACCACCCGATGCCGGTCCCGGCCAACAGGGCGGCACCGCAGGCCCCGTATTCGCCGCCGTCGGGGATCTCGACCGGCAGACCGAGCACGTCGGCGATCATCTGCGACCAGAAGCGGCTGCGGCTGCCGCCACCGGACAGCAGCACGCCCTGCGGCCGCTCCGCCATCGCCGCGAAGCAGTCGCGGATGGCGTAGGCCAGCCCCTCATAGACGGCGCGGACCAGCTCGGGCCGGCCGTGCCCCGGGACCAGCCCGGCGAACTGGGCCCGGGCCGCGGCCGAGACCGCCGGGGCGATGATGCCGACCTCGCTGAGATAGGGCAGGTAGACAGCGCCGCCGGCGCCGGGCGGGGCGGCCGCGGCCAGTGCCTCCAACGCCGCATAGGGATCGGGATCCGTGGCCAGATCCGGGCACAGGCTGCGCAGGCACCAATCGAGATTGCTGGTGCCGGCAACGTTGACCATGCAGCGCAGCCACAGCCGGCCCGGCAGGCTGAACAGCAGCCCGAGATCCGGCGGTTCGAAGGACGGGGCGTCGAGCACCACCCCGTTCAGGCAGGTGGTGCCGAGCACGGTGCAGGCCGAGCCGGCAGCGAGCCCGCCCGAGCCGATGACGCTGGCCGAGACATCGCCGGCGCCGGTGACGACCGGCGTGCCGGCGCGAAGCCCCGTTTCCGCTGCGACCTCGGCCGTTACCGTCCCGGCGACCGCCTCTGACGCCAGCACCGGCGGCAGCAGGTGCCGGTGCGGGCCGAGGCTGAACAGCTCCAGCATCGCCTCGCTGCGGCCCTGCGACCGGGCGTCGCCCGGCGCCACCGCCGACTCGGTCGGGTCGGCGGCACGCACCCCGGTCAGGCGGAAACGGAGATAGTCCTTGCAGCCGAACACGCAGTCGGCCCGCGCCATGACCTCGGGCTCGTTGTCCAGCAGCCAGCGCAGCACCGGCAGGGTGCAGCCCTGCTGCATCACCGAGCCGGACGACGCGAAGATGCGGGACAGGAACGCCGGATCACGGACCTGCATCGCCTCGATCCAGGGCTGGCTGCGGCCGTCGTCCCACAGGATGCCAGGGCGCAGCGGCCGGCCCTCGGCGTCGATCACCCAGGCCCCGACCATGGCCCCGGTGACGCCGACCGCGGCGACGGCAGCCCCGTCCACCCCCGCCTCGGCCAGCACCTGGCGGATCACCGCCGCCGTGGCCGCCCAGGCGGTCTCGGGGTCGCTTTCCGACCAGGCAGGACGCGGGTGGGAAACGGGGGTGCGCCGGGCCGCGGCGGCGCGCTGCCGGCCATCGCGCCCGAACAGCGCGGCCTTGATGACCGAGGTGCCGGCGTCGAGGCCGAGCAGATACATGGCGGAACCGCGAACAAAGGCCGATCCGCTCCGGCTAGCGGAGCGGGGGGCCCACGGTCAAGCGGCGTTCACCGACTCGCTCTGGGACAGGAGCGCGAAGATCGCGTCGGCGGTCTGGCAGCCGCGCAGCTTCTCGCACAGGCTCTCGTCGCGCAGCATGCGGCTGATCCGGGCCAGCGCCTTCAGATGGTCCGCCCCCGCCCCTTCCGGCGCCAGCAGCAGGAACACCAGGTCGACCGGCTGCTCGTCGACCGCGTCGAAGTCGATCGGCCGCTCCAGCCGGGCGAAGGCGCCGAACACGCCCTGCAGATGCGGCAGCTTGCCGTGCGGAATGGCGATGCCGCGGCCGACGCCGGTCGAGCCCAGCCGCTCGCGCTCCAGCAGAACGTCGAAGATGAAGCGCTCGTGCTGGCCGGTCAGTTCGGCGGCACGGCGGGCCAGCTCCTGCAGCGCCTGCTTCTTGCTGGCAGCCTTCAGATTGGCGAGAATCGCCTCGGGGCGGAGAAAATCGATCATGACATATCGGATGCGCCGCCCTCAGGCGGCGGCATCCTCGGTCCCTTTCGGATCGACCCAGCCGATGTTCCCGTCCGGGCGGCGGAACACCATGTTGAGCCGGCCATGGGCCTGGTTGCGGAACATCAGCGCCGGCAGGTCGCCCAGGTCGAGGCGCATCACCGCCTGCAGCACCGTCAGGCTCTCGATCGAGGTCGAGACGTCGGCGATCACGATCGGCTGGTTCGGCTCCTCGCCGTTCAGCCATTCCTCGGATTCGGCCTCGAGGATGTAGCTCTGGGCCGGCAGGGCCGGCTGTGCGTCGCCGTTGTGATGGTCGCGCAGGCGACGCTTGTAGCGACGCAGGCGCTTGGCCAGCTTGTCGGCCGCAGCGTCGAAGGCGTGATACGGGCTCTCGGCCTCAGCATTGCTCTGCAGGAGGATGTTGCGGCCGACATGGACCGACAGGTCGCTCCGGATCAGATGGGCGTTGCGGGAAAAGACGACATTCGCCTCGATCGCGTTGTTGAAGTACTTCGCGGTCGTGCTGTTGAGGGCGTCGCTGACATGGGTGCGCAATGCGTCACCGACGTCGATCTGCTTGCCTCGAACGGTCAGTTGCATGGCTGTCGCTTCACTGCTGCACGATGGAAACCGGGCGCCCAAAAAGAACGGGGCGGCCGTGGAGGGCCGCCGTCGGGCGGCGACCATAGGGATGGGGCGCCTTCCTGTCAACGAAGGGGGCCCGGTCCCGGGCTGCGGAGGAGGCTGGGGGAGCGCTCATCGGCTCAGACCCTTCTCACGCCGTCGCTGGACGGAGGATGGTATCCGCATCCCCTCACGGTACTTGGCGACGGTCCGCCGTGCAATGTCGATCCCCTCCCCGCGCAGGATTTCGACGATCCGGTCGTCGGACAGGATGGCATCCGCCGGCTCGGCGTCGATCATGATGCGGATGCGGTGGCGCACCGCCTCGGCCGAATGCGCGTCGCCGCCGTCGGCTCCCTGGATCGCCTGGGTGAAGAAGTATTTCAGCTCGAACACGCCGCGCGGGGTGGCGATCACCTTGTTGGTGGTCACCCGGCTGATCGTGCTCTCGTGCATGTCGACCGCCTCGGCCACGTCCTTCAGCGTCAACGGCTTCAGGTGCTGCACGCCGCGAACGAAGAAGGCGTCCTGCCGGCGCACGATCTCCGACGCGACCTTGAGGATGGTGTTGGCGCGCTGGTCGAGGGCGCGGACCAGCCAATTGGCATCGGCCAGGCAGGTGCCGACATAGTCGCGGTCGACCTTGCTGCGGGTGCCGCGGCTGATCTCGGCATGGTAACGGCGGTTGACCAGCACCCGCGGCAGGGTGTCGGCGTTCAGCTCGACCACCCAGCCGGTCTCCGGCTGCGCCCGCATCAGGATGTCCGGGATCAGGGTCTGCGCGATCTCGTGGTCGAACGCCGCGCCCGGCTTGGGGTCGAGGGCGCGGATCTCGGCGATCATCTCGGCCAGGTCCTCGGCGTCGACGCCGCACAGCCGCATCACCGCGGCCAAGTCGCGCCGGGCCAGCAGGTCGAGATGGTCGAGCAGCGTGCGCATCGCCGGATCCAGGCGGTTGCGTTCGGCCAGCTGGATCGCCAGGCATTCGGCCAGGCTGCGGGCGAAGATGCCGGGCGGGTCGAGCCGCTGGCAGCGGCGCAGCACCGCCTCGACCCGCTCGGGCGGGCAGCCGAGGCCGGCCGCCACCTCCTCGACCGTGGCGCCGAGATATCCCGTCTCCTCCAGCAGGTCGACCAGCCGCGCCGCGATCAGCCGGTCGGCCGGGGCATAGAACTCGATCGCGATCTGGCTCAGCAGGTGGTCGCGCAGGCTCGGCCGCTCGGCCAGAGTCTCCTCCAGCCCGGGCAGGTCGTCGGCGAAATCCATGCGGCCGCGGCCCGCGCCGGCGAACTGAGCCTCGCCGCCATAGTCGTCGTTGCGGTCCGTGGCGCTGGATCCGGTGAACAGATTGCTCCAGTCGGTGTCGAGCGGCGCGTCCGCCGACACCATGGCCGGCGGCTCCGGCGCGGTCAGGGCGACGTCCGACGCCACCGTCCGTCCCGATGCGGGATCGGGCGGCTCGATGTCGTTCCGGTCGCTGGTGCTGTCGCCGCCGTCATCACCGCGCTCGCCCTCCTCCCGTTCCAGGAGCGGGTTGCGCTCGAGCTCCGTCTCGACGAAGGCGGAGAGCTCGATGTTGGACAGCTGCAGCAGCTTGATCGACTGCTGCAGCTGCGGCGTCATGACCAGCGCCTGGCTCTGCCGGAGCCCGAGGCGTTGCGAAATGGCCATGGCTGCCCGGTGGTCTACAAGCTGAAGCGTTCGCCCAGATACACGCGCCGCACCTCCTCATTGCCGACGATGTCGGATGGTTCGCCTTCCATCAGAACACGCCCGTCGTGGAGGATATAGGCCCGATCGACGATATCGAGGGTCTCACGCACATTGTGGTCGGTGATCAGGACGCCGATGCCCCGGTCGCGCAGATGCGCCACCAGGTCGCGGATGTCGCCGACCGCGATCGGGTCGATGCCGGCCAGCGGCTCGTCCAGCAGCATGAAATGCGGATGGCTGGCCAGCGCCCGGGCGATCTCGACGCGCCGGCGCTCGCCGCCCGACAGCGCCAGGGCCGGGGTGCGGCGCAAATGGCTGATCGAGAACTCGGCCAGCAGGTCCTCCAGCACCGCCTCGCGCGCCGAGCGGTCCGGCTCCGAGATCTCCAGCACCGCCCGGATGTTCTGCTCGACCGTCAGGCCGCGGAAGATCGACGCCTCCTGCGGCAGATAGCCGATGCCGAGCCGGGCGCGGCGATACATCGGCAGGTCGGTCAGTTCCTGCCCGTCCAGCAGGATGGTGCCGTAATCCGGCTGGATCAGGCCGGTGATCATGTAGAAGCAGGTGGTCTTGCCGGCGCCGTTCGGGCCGAGCAGGCCGACCGCCTCGCCGCGCTGCACCTGCAGGCTGACGCCGCGCAGCACCGGCCGCTTCTTGTACTGCTTGCCCAGGTTGCGGGCGACGAGCCCGTCATTCTTGGCGACGAGGCGCGGCGCGGCCGTCGTCTCGGGCGGATGCGGGCTGATCGGCTTGGTCATCGCCTGCACCTACTTCTTCGGCGCCGGCTGGCCGGGCACGCCCGGCTGGCCCTGGTTGTTGTTCTGGTCCGGCACCAGCAGGGCCCGGGCGCGGCCGCCCTGCCCCGGCCTGGTCAACAGCTTGCTGACGCCGCTGGCCATGTCGACCTCGGCATAGTCGCCGTTCAGCTGGTTGCCGCCGCGGGTCAGGCGGACATTGTCGGTGATGGTCGCGAACTGGCTCTTGACGTCGTAGCGGCCGGTCTGGCCGGTGACCACGTCGGTCGCCGTGGTCAGCCGGACATTGCCGTCGGCGTCGACGACCGACAGCTCCTTGTCGCCCTTGTCGTTCGGGGCGAAATGGCCGGTCAGCGTGTCGGCGCGCAGGGTCTTCTGTTCCTTGGCGCGGACCGCCGTGGCGTTGCCGCGGGCGATCGCCACGTCCTCCGCCTGGCGGTACTCCATGCTGTCGGTGGCGGTGATCACGTCGTCGTTGTTGACGAATTTCAGGTTGCCGCCGGTCAGGGTGAAGGTCTGGGCGTCGAGCTCGTAGACCCCCTTGCCGCCGGTGGCGCTGGTGGTGTCGCCGCGGGTGATCAGCACATTGCCTTCCGCCGTGGCGCGGAAGATCTCCGTGCTCTTGTCCGGCAGCTCGCGGTAGTAGGCGGTCAGGACGTCGGCTTTCACCGTCAGCTCGCCGCGCTTGTACACGGCGTTGCCGCGGGCGATGTAGGTCTTCTCGTTCTGGTGCCACTCCAGCGCGTCGTCGGCCTGGATCTCGGACGGCTCGCCCTTGCCGCCGCCGAGCTGCAACTGCTGTTGCGCCGCGGCCGGGACGGCCACGGCCGCGAGCAGGACGGCGAGAATCAGCGGGCGGATCATTGCGGCGTCCCCTGGAAGGCCTTGTCGGCGCCGGGCTTGAGCAGCAGCTTGGTCGGCCCGGTGAAGATGATGACGTCGCCCTGCTGCTCGACCTTGAAGCCCCCGGCCGACAGCGTACCGAAAGGTCCCTCCGCCGTCACGGGCATGCTGCTGCGCGCGCCCTTGTCGGCCAGGTCGATATCCGCGGCGTCGGTGACCATGGTGGTGCCGTCGCTGCGGCGCAGGGTGACGTTGCCGCTGAGATGCACCGACTTGCTGCTGCGGTTCAGCTTGCCGGTCTGGGCGTCGAGGGTCAGCAGCAGACCGCTGGGCAGCTTCATCTCCCCCTTGGGCCGGTTCAAGTCGAACACCTCGTCCTGCACCTGCTTCGCCAGCGTCGCCCAGACGGTGTAGGGCCGCGCCGCCTCGTCGATGCCGCTGTAGCGCGGATTCTGGATCTCGCCCGCGGCGGCGGCCGGGCGCTCGGTGGGGCTGGAGATGTCGACCTGGGAATGGTGCAGCTCCGGCCACAGCACGATCAGCGCCACGACCACCAGGCCGACGGCCGGCAGCACGTATTTCAGCACGCCGACCATGCGGCTGTAGGACCGGCTGAGGCCGGCGGCGCGGCCGGCGGCGGCCAGGCGCGCACGCCGGCCCGAGGCGCCCGCACTGCGCCCCGCCCGGCCCGATTCCGGCGTCTGCGGCGCGGCCACCACGCTCAACTCAGCCCTGCCCGCAGGCAGTCATGCACCCTGAGGATGCCCACGGGCCGGCCCTCCGACGTGACGAAGAGGTTGGTCACCTTGTAGCGGTTCATCAGCCCCAGCGCCTCGGCCGCCAGCGCCGCCGGGCGGATGGTGCGCGGCCCGGGGGTCATCACCTCGCCGGCGGTCCGGCCCAGGAGGCCGCCGCTCATGTGCCGGCGCAGGTCGCCGTCGGTGATGACGCCGACCAGCCGGCGGTCGGCGTCGGTCACGCCGACGCAGCCGAAGCCGACCCGGCTCATCTCGATGATCGCCTCGTCCATCCGCGTCTGCGGGCCGACCAGCGGCAGTTCGGCCTCGGCATGCATGATGTCCTGCACCCGGATCAGCCTGCTGCCGAGCGAGCCGCCGGGATGGAACACCCGGAAGTCGTCGGAGGAGAAGCCGCGGCGGTGCATCAGCGCGACCGCCAGGGCGTCGCCCAGCGCCATCATCATGGTCGTCGAGGTGGTCGGCGCCAGCCCCGTCGGGCACGCCTCCGGCGCCGGCGGCAGCAGCAGCACGGTGTCGCACTGGTCGGCGAGATTCGACGGCGACCGGCTGGTCATGCCGATCAGCGGGATGGCGAAGCGGCGGGTATAGGCGATGACGTCGGCCAGCTCGGCGGTGTTGCCGGAATTGGACAGCGCCAGCACCACGTCCTGGCGGTGGATCATGCCGAGATCGCCGTGGCTGGCCTCGGCCGGATGGACGAACAGCGCCGCGGTGCCGGTCGAGGCCAGGGTCGCCGCGATCTTGCGGGCGACATGGCCGCTCTTGCCGATACCGCTGACCACCACCCGGCCATCGGCGCCGAGGATGGTGTCGATGGCGCGATCGAAGCTGGCGTCGAGCGATTCGGCGAGACGGTCGAGCGCGTCGCGCTCCACCAGCAGCGCCTTGCGGCCGGCCTCGATCCCTGCAGTTGCCACCATGCCTTCTCCCAAATGGTCCGCGCGGCGGCTGCTATAGCCGGTTCGGAGGGCGCGAACCACGATCCGTCGATCCGGATCGGCGTCGAAGGCCCCTGCCCGGGGCCCGGCCGATTCCACGTACCGCCACAAGACGGCACGAATGTGACCCCATATCGGGCTAGTGGGCGAAGATATCCAGATCCGCCCAGCCGCCGAGGTCGAGCGCGGCCCGCGCCGGCAGGAAGCCGAAGCAGGCCTGCGCCAGCGCCTCGCGCCCTTCGCGCCGCAGCATCTCGTCCAGCTTCGCCCTCAGCGCGTGCAGATACAGGACGTCGCTGGCGGCGTAGCGCAGCTGCTCGGGCGTCAATTGGTCGCTGCCCCAGTCCGAGCTCTGCTGCTGCTTCGACAGCTCGACGCCGAGCAGGTCGCGGCACAGATCCTTCAGCCCGTGCCGGTCGGTGAAGGTGCGCACCAGCCGGGACGCGATCTTGGTGCAGTAGACCGGCGCGGTGACCACGCCGAGATAGGCCTGCAGCGCGGCGATGTCGAAGCGGGCGAAATGGAACAGCTTCAGCCGGGCCGGGTCGGCCAGCAGCGCCGACAGGTTCGGCGCGTCGTAGACGCCGCGGCGGAACTGGACGAGATGGACGTTGCCGTCGCCGGCGCTGAGCTGGACCAGGCACAGCCGGTCGCGCACCGGGTTCAGGCCCATGGTCTCGGTGTCGATCGCGATCACGTCGCCGAGATCGAGACCGTCGGGCAGATCCCCGTCATGCAGAATCGGTTCGGACACCACCGCTCGCCACCTTCCGTCTTCGGCCGCGGCCCTGGGCCTCCCCCGAAGCTGGGCGTCGGCCCCAAAAGGAAAGACCCGCTTTGGACAAGCGGGTCGTTGCCACTGCATCGCATCGTCGGGCCCATCGAGAGGATGGTGCCCAGGAGAAGACTCGAACTTCCACGACCTTTCGGCCACAGGTACCTGAAACCTGCGCGTCTACCAATTCCGCCACCTGGGCGATGCGGCGGGCCGTGATGTAGGATGCCGCCCCTCCCCCTGTCAACAGGGGAATTCGCGCTTTATGAAACTTTGACGATTTCCGCGGCCGGCACACCCGCCGGGCCGTGTCGCATCGCTTGTTCCCCCGCGGCCGCATCGTTACGGTACGGGCGGATTCGGCGACCGGGCCGGCACGGACCACCTCTGGAACAGGCGCATGATCGTCATCGACCCAATCTACCAAATCATCCAGCTCGTGCTGCAGATGTATGTCTGGGTGGTGATCGCTGCCGCCATCCTCAGCTGGCTGGTCGCCTTCAACGTCGTCAACACGCGCAACCAGGTGGTCTACCAGATCGGCAACGCCCTCTACCGGCTGACCGAGCCGGCGCTGCGGCCGATTCGCCGGGTCCTGCCGAATCTCGGCGGCATCGACATCTCGCCGGTGGTGCTGCTGCTGCTGATCTATTTCCTGCAGATGGTGCTGGCGAATATCTACCGCAGCCTGGTGACGTGACCGCCGCGGCCCGGCCGCTCTTCGTCTCCGGCCCCCGCGGCGTGCGGGTCACGGTCCGGCTGACGCCGCGGGCCGGGCGCAACGCCGTGACCGGGCGGGCGGTCGATGCCGACGGCGCGCCGCTCCTGAAGGCCGCGGTGACGGCGGTGCCGGAGCGCGGCGCCGCGAACGAGGCGCTGATCGCCCTCCTGGCCAAGAGCTGGCGCCTACCGAAATCGGCGCTGGCCGTCGTCGGCGGAGCCACCGAACGCACCAAGCTGATCGAGATCGACGGCGACGCGGCCCTCGCCGCCCGCCTCGGAGCCTGGGCCGAGAGGCTCGATTCGTAGGTTGGGTTCGCCGATGGCGAACCCAACACTTCGGTCGTCCTGTTGGGTTCGCGTGCCGCGAACCCAACCTACGTCAGCGCCGTACGGTGGCCCGGCAGCGATGCACCGTCCCGTCGTCGAGGTTGCCGCGGTCCCCGACCCAGCGGACGTTGCAGTTCATCACGTCCGGCGCCGCGGCGAGCGGCGAGGAGAAGATGGTGACGCAGCTGTCGCCGGTCTCGCTGCGGCTGAGCCGGCCGGTGCAGACCGTGCCGTCCTCGAACCGCCAGTTGCCCTCGCGCAGCAGGATCGGGCGGCCGTTCCCGTCCAGGCCGCTGAGCGTGTACTTGCCGTTGCGGCGGCATTCGAACAGCCGGTCCGGCCCGCCCATCACGCCTTCGACCAGGAACGGCCGGCCCAGCACCACTCGGTCGAACTCGGCCCGGGTCATGCGGACATAGTGCGGATTGGTGTCGAGCGCCCTGGGCGGCGTGCAGGCGGTGAGCCCGAGAACAGTCGCCAGACCGGCGACGACCAGCGCGATCAAACGCATCTTGGCCTCCATTCACGACCCGCCTCTCCGAGCGGTCCGGCAATTATCTTACGCCTTGCCTCGCCTGGGCAGCAATATTTCCCTGAATAGCCTGCCATTCATCGGACAATAATTTGACAAGCCCGCCGCGGAACGGGACCATAGGCGCCAAAGACGCAGACTCTGTAATCGATTGCATTGCGCGTCGCCCGGACTGGGCGTTAGGCTCGCGCATCGAACACATCAATCGCCCAGGGAGGGGTGCTGCCGAGCACCCCATGGAGGAGGAAACATGAGAGAGATCAAGGGACCGGCCATCTTCCTCGCCCAGTTCGCCGGCGACGCCCCGCCCTTCAACAGCCTCGACGCGATCGCCGGCTGGGCCGCCGGCCTCGGCTACAAGGGCGTGCAGATCCCGTCCTGGGACGGAAGGCTGTTCGACTTGAAGCGCGCGGCGGAGAGCCAGGATTATTGCGACGAGGTGCTGGGCACGCTGAAGCAGCACGGCCTGGCCCTGACCGAGCTGTCGACCCATCTGCAGGGTCAGTTGGTGGCGGTGCATCCGGCCTATGACGAGGCCTTCGACGGCTTCGCGGCGCCGGAGGTGCGCGGCAATCCGAAGGCGCGGCAGGAATGGGCGGTGCAGCAGCTGCGCTACGCCGCGCAGGCGTCGCGGCGCCTCGGCCTCAAGGCCCACGCCACCTTCTCCGGCGCGCTCGCCTGGCCCTATGTCTATCCCTGGCCGCAGCGCCCGGCCGGGCTGATCGAGACCGCCTTCGACGAGTTGGCGCGGCGCTGGACGCCGATCCTGAACGCCTTCGACGAGGCCGGGGTCGATGTCTGCTACGAGATCCATCCCGGCGAGGACCTGTTCGACGGCCACACCTTCGAGATGTTCCTGGAGCGGGTCGGCAACCATCCGCGTTGCAACATCCTGTACGACCCGAGCCACTTCGTGCTGCAGCAGCTCGACTATCTCGGCTTCATCGACCGCTACCACGAGCGGATCCGCGCCTTCCATGTGAAGGACGCGGAGTTCAACCCGACCGCCAGCCAGGGTGTCTATTCCGGCTTCGCCTCCTGGGCCGACCGGGCCGGCCGCTTCCGCTCGCTCGGCGACGGCCAGGCCGATTTCGGCGGCATCTTCTCGAAGCTGACACAGTACGGCTTCGACGGCTGGGCGGTGCTGGAATGGGAGTGCTGCATCAAGCACCCCGAGCAGGGCGCGGCCGAAGGCGCCCCCTTCATCGCCGCGCATCTGATCCGCGTCACCGAGCGCGCCTTCGACGATTTCGCCTCCGGCGGCACCGACGAGGCGGCGAACCGCCGCCTGCTCGGCATCGACCGCTGAGCCCGTCGAGAACACGCCTGCTGCGGCCGTCTGGCGGCGGTTCCTGCGCTTCCGGTGCTCACGGACCCAAACGTCCGCTGCGCGCCGGTTCCCGGAACCACCACCAGCCGACTCACATCAGACGCGTTCTCGATCGGGCTCTGATCTGACAGGAAAAGGGAGGACAAGCATGGTTTCCGGAACCGCGGAACGGGCGCCGAGCCGGCGCCTGCGCCTGGGCATGATCGGCGGCGGCCGCGACGCCTTCATCGGCGCGGTGCACCGCCTGGCGGCGCGGATGGACGACCGCTGGGATTTCGTCGCCGGGGCGCTGTCGAGCGATCCGCAGAAGGCGCTGGCATCGGCCGCCGACCTGCGGCTCGATCCCGGCCGCGCCTATCCCAGCTGGCAGGCGATGCTCGAGGGCGAGACCAAGCTGCGCGATGGCGGCGGCCCGGCGATCGACGCCGTCGCCATCGTCACCCCGAACCACGTCCACCACGCCCCGGCCAAGGCCTTCCTCGAGGCCGGTTTCCATGTCGTCTGCGACAAGCCGCTGACCACCACGGTGGCCGATGCCGAGGATCTGGTGGAGGCGGTCAAGAAGAGCGGCCAGGTCTTCGCCCTGACCCACAACTACACCGGCTATCCGATGATCCGGCAGGCCCGGGCGATGGTGGCCGAGGGGGCGCTGGGCAAGATCCGGCTGGTCGAGGCGGAATACGCCCAGGACTGGCTGGCGACCAAGACCGAGGACACCGGCAGCAAGCAGGCGGAGTGGCGGGTCGACCCGGCCCGCAGCGGCCCGGCCGGCTGTGTCGGCGACATCGGCACCCACGCCTACAACCTGGCGAGCTTCGTCACCGGCGAGACGGCCGAATCGCTCGCCGCCGACCTGCAGAGCTTCGTCCCCGGCCGGCGGCTGGACGACAACGCCCATATCCTGCTGCGCTACGCCAGCGGCGCCCGCGGGATGATCTGGGCCAGCCAGGTGGCCAGCGGCAACGAGAACGGGCTGCGGCTGCGCATCTATGGCGAGAAGGCCGGGCTGGAATGGGCGCAGGAGAACCCGAATTACCTGACCTTCATGCCGCTGGGCGAGCCGCATCGCCGCCTGACCCGCGGCGGCCCGGGCAGCGGCCCGGCCGCGGCCCACGCCACCCGGGTGCCGCCCGGCCATCCCGAGGGCTATCTGGAGTGCTTCGCCCAGATCTACAGCGACGCGGCGGAGCAGATCCTGGCCCGGCTGGACAAGCGCGACCCGGCGCCGGACAGCCTGCTGGTGCCGACCGTCGAGGACGGCCTGGCCGGGGTCCGCTTCATCGCCGCCTGCGTGGCGTCGTCGCAGAAGGACGCGGCCTGGACGAAGATCTGAGAGCGCGCGTCGCGTCCCTTCCCCCGGGACGCGACGCGGGGCCCTTCCCTCCTTTCGGCCCGGTTGCATCGCGGCAGAGCCTGTGGTTCGGTGCCGGCGATCTTGTCCCCCTAGACCAGAGAGCCGAGCCGATGAGCGCCTTCAAGACCCTCGACGACGTGGATGTGCGCGGCAAGACCGTGCTGGTGCGCGGCGACCTGAACGTGCCGGTCGAGGACGGCCATGTCAGCGACACCACCCGTCTGGACCGGCTGGCCCCGACCATCGCCGAGATCGCCGACAAGGGCGGCCGGGTCGTGCTGCTCTCCCATTTCGGCCGGCCCAAGGGCGTGACCCCGGAATTCAGCCTGAAGACCATCGTGCTGCCGGCGCTGGAAGAGGTGCTGGAGCGGCCGGTCGCCTTCGCCGAGGACTGCGTCGGGCCGACGGCCGAGGCGGCGGTGAAGGCGCTGAAGGACGGGCAGATCCTGCTCTTGGAGAATGTCCGCTTCCATCCGGAGGAGGAGAAGAACGACGCGGCCTTCGCCAAGGCCCTGGCGTCGCTCGGCAACCTTTATGTCAACGACGCCTTCTCGGCGGCACACCGCGCCCATGCCTCGACCGAGGGCGTCGCCCACCACCTGCCCGCCATCGCCGGCCGGCTGATGCAGGCCGAGCTGGAGGCGCTGTCGGCCGCGCTGGAGGCGCCGAAGCGCCCGGTGCTGGCGATCGTCGGCGGCGCCAAGATCTCGACCAAGCTGGACCTGCTCGGCAATCTCGTCGCCAGGGTCGACCAGCTGGTGCTGGGCGGCGGCATGGCCAACACCTTCCTGGCCGCCCAGGGCGTGAATGTCGGCAAGAGCCTGTGCGAGCACGACATGGCCGACGCCGCGCGGACGATCACCGAGAAGGCCAAGGCCGCCGGCTGCGAGATCGTGCTGCCGGTCGACGGCGTGGTCGCCCGCGAATTCGCTGCTGATGTCCCCAACGAGGCGGTCGACGTGACCGCCATCCCGGCCGATGCGATGATGCTGGATGTCGGGCCGAAGACCGTGGCGCTCTTGAAGGACCGGCTGGCCCAGGTCGCGACCGTGGTCTGGAACGGCCCGCTCGGCGCCTTCGAGAAGCGGCCCTTCGACGCCGGCACCGTGGCGGTGGCGCGCGAAGCGGCCGACCTGACCCGGGCCGGCACGATCCTGACGGTGGCCGGCGGCGGCGACACCGTCTCGGCGCTCGGCCATGCCGGGGTGGAGGACCGCTTCTCCTACGTCTCCACCGCGGGCGGCGCCTTCCTGGAATGGCTGGAGGGCAAGGACCTGCCGGGCGTCGCCGCACTGAAGCGCTGACGGCAGCGGGAGGGGGGCAGGCCCCTTCCCGCCCCTTCAGGTCAGCCAGGAGAACGGCGGATGGCGCAGGTTCTGTCCGAATGGGGCATGGCGGGCGTCGAAGCCCTGCGGGATCGGGTCACGGCGCTGGTCATCGTCGACGTGCTGTCCTTCTCCACCGCCGTCGACGTGGCCGTGTCGCGGGGCGCGGCGGTTATCCCCTTCCCCTATGGCGACGACGCAGCCGCCCAGGTGGCGTCGGAGCGCGCCGGCGCGGTGCTGGCGCGGCCGCGGCGGGCGAGCGGTGGTCAGTTCAGCCTCTCGCCGGCCAGCCTGCTGGAGATCCCGGCCGGGACCCGGCTGATGCTGCCCTCCCCCAACGGCTCACGTCTGTCGCTGGCCGGTGGCGGCACGCCGGTGCTGGCCGGCTGCCTGAGGAACGCCGCCGCCGTGGCCCGGGCAGCGCAGGACCTCGCCCGGGACGGTGACATCGGCGTCGTTCCCGCCGGCGAGCGCTGGTCGGATGGCGGCCTGCGGCCTGCGATCGAGGATCTGCTGGGCGCCGGCGCCATCATCCATGAGCTGGCGCTGCCCTGCTCGCCCGAGGCCGAGGTCGCCCGGGACGCTTGGCGGGCGGCCGGCGCGGACCTGCCCCGCCTGATCCGGGCCTCGGTCTCCGGCCGCGAGCTGGTCGACGGCGGCTTTCCCCGCGACGTCGACCTCGCCCTGGAGCGGGAGGTCAGCTCGTCCGCGCCCCTGCTGGTCGACGGCGCCTATCAGGCCGCCTGAAGGTCGCCCAGCCGAGACTGATCGTTCGACCGCCAAACATCTGGTCCGTCGTGGCGTGCCGGTTGACAAGCATCCGCTTCGACGACTAGTTTCAAAATAGAGAATGCGTTCAAAATACTGAACGATTACGGGAGGATGCGTCGAGGTGAGCGGCAGGGGCGCGGAGCGCATCCTCGATCTTCTGGAATGGTTCGCGGCGCGCGCCGAGCCGGCGGCGCTGGCCGATGTCGCGCATGCACTGGACCTCCCCAAGAGCAGCGCGCTGCTGCTCCTGCGCCTGCTGGTGGGGCGCCGCTACGCCGAGCGCCTGGCCGACGGCCGCTATCGCCTCATCCGCCTGCCCGGCGACCCGTCCGAGGGCCGGGAGGCCTGGAACGTCCTGCTGCGCCTGGCCGACCCGCATCTCCGCCGCGCCGTCGAGGAATCGGGCGAGAGCGTCTTCGTCGCCGTCCTGGACGGCGACGAGATCCGCTACCTGAACAAGCTGCTGCCGGCCCGGGAGATCCAGTACGACCGGAACATCGGGCCCACCCGCGTCCCCCATCAGGTGTCGAGCGGCGTGGCGTTGCTGGCAAAGCTGCCGGCCGCGGAGCTCGGGGCCTATTGCGATCGCCTCGGCCTCGACCCCGAGCAGCGGCGGGACCTCCGCGCCCGTGTCGAGGCGGCCGCGCGTGACGGCTTCTATTTCAACGCCAGGGGGGTGGTCGAGGGCGCGTCCGGCGTCGCCGCGCCGATCCTCGACGGCACCGGCCGCGCGCTGGCGGCCCTCAACATCTCCGGGCCGCACACCCGGGTCGTCGCCAACCTGCCCAAGATCACCCGGGCCGTCCTCGACGGCGCGCAGGCGATCTCGGCGGAGCTGGCCAAGCGCAGCAGAACCCACAACCGTTCAGGGAGGAGCACATGAAGCATCACATCGCCGCCGGCATTCTCGCCCTCGGCCTCGCCGCCGCCACGGCCGGCCACGCGCAGCAGGCGACCGTGCCTGCCGGATACCCCGCCGACTACGCCGCTGTGATCGAAGCCTCGCGCTCGGAGGGCGGCCTGGTCATCTATTCCAACATGGCGGACAACAACTGGCAGCCGTTGCTGCAGGGTTTCCGGGCGCTCTATCCCTGGATCAAGGTCGAGACCCTCGACCTCGGCTCCGGCACCGTGCATTCGCGCTGGGAGGCGGAGGCCGGGTCGGGATCCCGCACCGCCGACATCCTGATCTCCGGCGCCAACGACCGCTGGGCCGCCTATGCCGGCGACAGCAAGATGATGGACTACCAGAGCCCCGAGCTGGCCGGCCTGCCCGGCTTCGCCCATCCCGCCCCCGGCATCTTCACGCTCTCCGCCGACCCTCTCGTGATCACCTACAACGCCGCCCTGCTGCCGGAAGGCCAGCGGCCGACCGGCTTCGCCTCGCTGGTGGCGAAGGCGGTCGAGGACCGCGGCACCTTCGAGGGCAAGGTCACCACCTATGACGCGGCGCGCAACTCCTTCGGCCTAGCCGCCTGGTGGAGCTATCTCAACGCCAAGGGCGGGGACGGCTGGGCGGAGCTGGCCAAGCTCGGGCCGATGATCCGCGGCGAGGTGTCGGGCGGAGCGATGAACGAGAAGATCGCGACCGGCGAATACGTCGTCGGCGTCGCGGTGTCCGGCATCACCATCTTCCCGCGCCTCGACCAGCCGGGCGGCGAGCTGCTCGGCTTCGCCTTCCCCGACGACGGCACCATCATGATGCTGCGCGGCATGGGCATCCCGAAGGGCGCGGCCAACCCGAACTCGGCCAAGCTGTTCGTCGACTACGCCCTGAGCCATGCCGGGCAGACCCTGATCGGCAAGGGCGGCCTGACCCCGCTGCGCGACGACGTCGACGAGACGGAGGTCCGCTACACCTACCAGGGCATCGAGAAGACGGTCGGCAAGAACAACATCATCGTCGCCGGCTTCGACAAGGCCCTGATCGCCGACGCCCCGGCCTTCGTCGACAAGTGGAAGGCGGCGATGGCGGGCCACTGACCGCCCGCCCCGGCAGCCCATCACCGGACTGGCCCATGACCGACCTGACACTCCGCCACACCACGCCACTCGGCTGGGACCGCTCGCGCCTGATCTTCTGGAGCGTCGCGATCCTCTCCACCCTGCTGGTGATCGGGCCGCTGGCGCCGATCATCGCGCAGGCCTTCCTCGATCGGCCGCTCTATGCCGAAGGCGCGGCCGGCACCCTCGGGAACTTCCAGCGCCTGTTCGGCGACCCGGCGATCCTCGGCATCTTCGGCAACACGATCTACTTCGCGATCCTGACCATGGTCGTGGCGCAGATCTTCGGGTCGGTCATGGCGGTCGTGGTCGGGCGCACCAACCTGCCCGGCCGCAAATGGATCGGCGAGATCCTGATCTGGCCGCTGTTCGTGTCGAACCTGGTGATCGCCTTCGGCTGGCTGACCATGTACGGCCCGTCCGGCTACGTCTCCCTGGCGATGAAGAGCTGGTTCGGGGTCGTGCCCTGGAACCTGTATTCGATCACCGGCATGGGGGTCGTGGCCGGCCTCAGCCAGGCGCCGCTGTCCTATCTGATGTGCCTCGGCGCCGTGACCAAGGCCGACCCGCAACTGGAGGACGCCGCCCGCTCCGCCGGGGCGGGCCCGTTCCGCGCCCTGTTCTCGGTGACCGTGCCGATGATGCGGCCGGCGATGATCTACTCCGCCGTGCTCAACTTCGTGATCGGCATCGAGATGCTGGCGATCCCGCTGCTGTTCGGCGCGCCGGGCGGCATCAACACGGTCACGACCTTCCTCTACAACAACGGCATCAACGCCGCAGTGCGGCCGGATTACGGCATCGTCGGCGCGGCCGCGCTGATCCTGCTCCTCGTCGTCGCCGGGCTGGTCTGGCTGCAAGGAGCGCTGATGAAGGGCAGCGGGCGCTTCGTCACCGTCCGCGGCAAGGCCAGCCGCCCCTCGACGCTCGACCTCGGGCCGTGGCGCTGGATCGCCTTCGCGGCCGTCCTCGCCTATGTGCTGTCCACCATCGTCGCGGTCTTCGCCGGGATCGTCATGCGCTCGGGCGTCAGCTTCCTGACGCCGCTGATCCCGTTCTGGAAGCTGGTCACCACGGCAAATTTCGCCACGGTCTTCGCCTCCGAGACCTATGTCCGCTCGATCGTCAACTCGGTCGTCATCGCCCTGGTCGGCGGCGTCATCGGCACCTTCTTCATCGCCGTGATCGCGCTGGTCGCGCGCCGGTCGGAATTCCGCTACGCCCGGGCGCTGGAATACGTCGCCCTGTTCCCGCGGGCGCTGCCCGGCATCATCGCCGGCCTGGGCTTCTTCTACGCCGTGGTCTGGGTCCCCGGCCTCGACATGATCCGCGGCACCATCGGCATCCTGATGGTCGCCTTCATCCTGCGCTACATCCCGGTCGGCTTCGGCGCCATCGCGCCCGCTTTGGCCCAGATCGGCGAGGAGCTGGACCGCGGCGCCCGCATCTCCGGCGCCGACTGGTGGACGACGGTGACGCGGATCATCCTGCCGATCCTGAAGCCGGCGCTGTTCTCCTGCTTCGCGCTGCTGTTCATCCACTTCTTCAAGGAATACGTCACCGCCGTGTTCCTGTTCCAGCCGGGGTCGGAGATCATCGGCACCACGATGCTGCAGCTGGCGGCCCAGGGCGACAACGGCCCGGTGGCGGCCCTGGCGACGATCCAGATCGTCATCACCGCCGCCTTCGTCCTTCTCGCCCGCCCGGTTTTCGGAGCCAAGATCTATGGCTGACCTCGTCCTGGACCACCTGACCATCCGCTACGGCGACGTCACCGCGGTCAACGACATCTCGATCCATGTCGCGGCCGGCGAGTTCCTGACCTTCCTCGGCCCCTCCGGCTGCGGCAAGTCGACGACGCTGTTCTCGGTCGCCGGGCTCAACCACGCGACCTCGGGGGCGATCCGGATCGGCGACGCGGTGCTGTTCGACGGCGCGCGGGGCGTCTTCGTTCCCCCCGAGCGCCGCGACATCGGCCTCGTGTTCCAGAGCTACGCCCTGTGGCCCCACAAGAGCGTGGCGGAAAACCTGGCCTTTCCGCTGAAGCTCAGAAAGATCGGCCGGGCCGAGCGCGACGAGCGGATCCGCGAGGTGCTGTCGCTGGTCGAGATGACGCCCTATGCCGAGCGCTACCCGTTCGAGCTGTCCGGCGGCCAGCAGCAGCGCGTGGCGCTGGCCCGGGCGCTGGTCTATCGCCCCCGCCTGCTGCTGCTGGACGAGCCGCTGTCGAATCTCGACGCCAAGCTGCGCGAGCGCGCCCGGGTGTGGCTGCGCGAGCTGCAGGAGCGGCTGCATGTCACCACCATCTATGTGACGCACGACCAGTCCGAGGCCCTCGCGGTGTCCGACCGCATCGCGGTGATGAGCATGGGGCATCTGCGCCAGCTCGGCACCCCGAAGGAGATCTACGAGCGCCCGGCCGATGCCTTCGTCGCCGATTTCATCGGCTCCTCGAACTTCCTGTCCGGCCGGATGGTGGGAGAGTCGAACGGCCGCGCGACGGTGGAACTGGGCGACGGCACCCGGCTCACCGTGCCGGCGGGCAGCCCGGCCGGGGACGGCAGCCTGGTCGTCGCCGTGCGCCCCGAGCGCATCGAGCTGGTCGACGGGCCGGGCGAGAACGCGATCCGGGTCGAGGTCGCGCACGGCACATATCTCGGTGCGGTCTACCAGTACGAGGTCGCCGGCGGCGGCTCGGCCTTCCGGATCCAGACCAGCCGTCCGATCGAGGCGCGATCCGCCTTCGTCCGCATTCCGCCCGAGGCCGCGGCGATTTTCCCCGCCGGCCCCGAGGCCCCGTGAGCGAGCCGCCGATGACCGAGCCCCCGATCCGCTTCGACCCGACGCTGTCCGGCCCGCTGTCCGGCGTGCGCGTCCTCGACCTGTCCCGCCTCGTCGCCGGCAACATGCTGTCGCTGCAGCTTGCCGATTTCGGCGCCGACGTCGTCAAGATCGAGCCGCCGACGGGCGATCCGCTGCGCGACTGGACCGATGACGGCCAGTCGCTGCACTGGAAGGTCTACGGCCGCAACAAGCGCTCGATGGTGCTGAACCTGCGCGAGGCGGCCGACATGGACGCGCTGCTCGCGCTCGTCGAGACGGCCGACGTCTTCATCGAGAACTTCCGCCCCGGGACGCTCGAATCCATGGGCATCGCGCCGCAGCGGCTGCTCGGGATCAACCCCGACCTGATCGTGGTGCGGATCTCCGGCTTCGGCCAGACCGGCCCCTATGCCGCCTATCCGGGCTTCGGCACGCTGGTCGAGGCGATGAGCGGCTTCGCCGCCCGCACCGGCTTCCCCGACCGCGAGCCGGTGCTGCCGCCGCTCGCGCTCGCCGACATGATCGCCGGCATCACCGGGGCGCAGGCCGTCACCATGGCGCTGCTCGCCCGCGAGAAGGGCCACGCACGAGGCCAGGTGATCGACCTGTCGCTGCTGGAGCCGATGTTCGCCGTGCTCGGCCCCGAGGCGGCGATCCACCAGGTCACCGGCAAGGTCAAGCAGCGCACCGGCAGCGCCTCCAACACCTCGTCGCCCCGCAACGTCTACCGCTGCGGCGACGGCAAATACGTCGCGCTGTCCGGATCGATGCAGGTGATCGCGATGCGGATCTTCGACATCATCGGCCGGCCGGACATGAAGACCGATCCGCGCTTCTCCAGCAACGCGGCGCGGGTCCGGCATCGCGACCTCGTCGACCAGGCTGTCGGCGCCTGGTTCGCCGAGCGCGACCGCGACACGGCGCTGCAGGTGATGCGCGAGGCGGGTGCCACGGTCGGCCCGGTCTACGACATCGCCGACATCGCCGCCGATCCGCATTTCCGCGAGCGCGGCGTGATCGTCGAGGTCGAGGACGCCGACAACGGCTCCCTGCCCATGCATGCCGTGCTGCCGCGCCTGTCCGGAACGCCGGGCGGCCTGAGGCGCCCCGCGCCCGGGCTCGGCGAGCACACGGCGGAGCTGAAGGCCGAAATCGCCCGTTCGGCGCAGGCCCGCAAGACCGCGACGGGAGACACCCCATGATCCGCTCGCTGCTCTACGTCCCGGCCTCCGAGCCGCGCTTCATCGAGAAAGCCCATACGCGCGGCGCCGACGCCGTGATCCTCGATCTCGAGGACGCCGTCGCGCCATCCCGCAAGACGGCGGCGCGGAACGCGCTGGCGGACAGCGTCGCCCAGGCCGGCCGGTCCGGCGCCACGATCTATGTGCGGATCAACGCCGAGCCGGAGCTGCGTTTCCTCGATGCGGAGGCCGCCTGCCGGGCCGGCGCGGCGGGTCTCCTGGTGCCGAAGACCGGCTCCGCGGCGGATCTGGCGGAGCTGGCCGGGCGGCTCGCCCCCATCGAACAGGGCCTCGGCCGGCCCGCGATGGAGTTCGTGGCCTTGATCGAGGATCCGGCGGCGCTGCTGGACGCCCGCGCCATCGCCGCGGCCCCCCGCGTCGCCGCGCTGGCCCTGGGCTCGGAGGATTTCGCCACCGCCACCGGCGCGGCGCCGACGCCGGAGACGCTGCGGCTGCCGAAGCTCCTCCTCCACTACGCCGCCAAGGCGGCGGGGCTGCGCTCCTACGGCCTGCTGCGCTCGGTCGCCGATTACCGCGACGTCGAGGGGATGACGGCGGCCGCACGCGAGGCCCGAGCCTTCGGCTTCGATGGGGCCAGTTGCATCCACCCGGCCGTGGTGCCGATCCTCAACAAGGCCTTCGCGCCGACGGAGGAGGATCTCGCCTGGGCCCGCCGGGTGGTGGAGGCCGACGCCGCCGCGCAGCGCGAGGGCAAGGGCGCCTATCTGGTCGACGGGCGCTTCGTCGATGCGCCGATCGTGGAGCGGGCCCGGCGCATTCTCGCCTCGGCTGGGTGAGCACGGAGGCCCGCCCCTCACTCCCGCCGGCCGAACTCCCGGTCGAGCCAGCCGAAGGCCTCCGCCTGCTCCTCGGCCCGGAAGATATGGGCATTCGGCCAGACCTTGGCGGAGAACCGGTCCGGCGCGCCGGCATCGGCCCAGACCTTCTCCATCTTCGCGAAGGCCGTGCGCACCGAGGCCACCGGGAACAGCGGGTCGGTCTCGCCGGCATAGAACAGCATCGGCTTCGGCGCTGCGATCGAGGCGGCGTCGGGATAGTCGAACCAGCGGAACATGCCGGGATGCAGCATGTTGAAGGCCGACTGCCCCTTGAGCTGGTTGTTGCCGGGCACCATCAGCCCGTCCAGCGTCGCCATCCAGTTGACCGCGACGCCGGCCGTGACCGCGTCGGTCAAGGCCGCCACCTGCCAGGCCCGGAAGGCACCCATGGAGAAGCCAACCGCCGCCACGCGGCCCTTGTCGACCTCGGGCAGCGAGGCGAGCCAGCGCGCCGCCCGCACATCCTCCACCGCGATGGTGCCGGCCAGGGAAGAGCCGAGGTTGAACAGGTTGGAGGCCAGCGCCTGCTGCGACTCCGGGCCGTTGTTCTGCCGGTCGCCCCAGCCCAGCGCGTCGGTCGCCAGCACGACATAGCCGCGGCGGGCCAGGTCGTCGCCGATGAAGTTGCCCGAATAATACTTGTCGACCCAGGCCTGGGCCGAGGCCAAGCGCGCGTCATCGCCCCAGGGCCGGACCATCTTCTCCTTGCCGATGTCGAACTTGCCGCCGTGGTCGTGCAGCACCAGCGCCGCCGGGAACGGCCCCGGACCCTTCGGCACCAGCAGCAGCGCGGCGACGCGGCTGCTGCCGGTGATCGACAGCACGATCTTCCGCGCCACATAGGGACCGCGGTCCTGCTCCTCCATCGTCCGCGCATCGAAGGGTGTCGCGTCGTCCGGCTGGATCAGGAGGTCCCAGTACTTCGCCCGCGCGGTTGCCCGCCAGTGCGAAAAGTCCCCGCCGGTCCGGTCCCGGGCCAGGGCGAAATCCAGCCGGTCCTTCAGCTTCTGGTAGAAGACCGGGAGGTTGTTCTCGGTCACCCCCTTCGTCTCGTGATCCGCCTCGGCCGCCATCGCCGCCTCCCCCATGGTCAGCGCGGCCGCAGCCGCGGCAACCCACGCCAGAGCCCGGAAACGCATCGGGTCGTCCTCCCCTCTCTTCTGCCGCCCGGAACGGATGGGGAGGGCACAGGCCCCCTCCCCTCATCGCCTATTGCGGCGTCGGCCGCATCACCCCGTCGGGGCCCCGGCGCAGCGGGGCGGTCTGCTTCGGCAGCGGCGCGCCCGGCGCCTCGGCGATGGTGACGCCGTGCGGCCAGTCGGCCGGGGCGATGGCGATGTAGCGGGCGTAGCCGCCGGTGCCGCCCAGCGGCTTGGCGTAGCCGATGGCGATCAGCGCCCCGGCCTCCGGCACCTGGTCGAGATTGGCCACGCCTTCCGCCTGGGTGAAGTGGTTGTGCATCAGCCAGGCCTCGCCCTCCAGCGTCGGCGTGGCGTCGGTGTCCAGCGGCTCGTGGCCGTGGAACAGGATGCGGCGCTCGAGATGCAGGAACTTCAGCGCGTCCAGCGACACGCCGGGGAACGGCTTGTCGTTGAAGTGCTCGACATCGCCCCACTTCTTCGACCAGTCGGTGCGAACCATGACGACGCTGCCCTCGGGCACGGTGCCGTGCTTCGCCTCCCAGGCCGTCACGTCCTCGACGGTCATGGCGTAGCTGGGGTCCTTCGCCACCTTCTCGTGGATGTCGATCACCACCAGCGGCCGCACCGCGAAGGTCGGCGGCAGGTCGCTGATCGTGGCGCCGTATTCGTCCCAATGCGCCGGCGGGTCGAGCTGGGTGCCGTACTGGTCGGTCGGCAGGGCATAGGCGCTGGCGACGAAGCCGTGCTTGGCATAGGTGAACTCGTCGCCCTTCTTGGCGTAGTCCGGCAGATCGTTGCCCGCCGTCGCCGGCTTGAACTCGGCGTTGCCGAAGCCCGGCCAGACCGGCTGGGTCGGCGCGAAGGCATGGGTCAGGTCGATGTACTTCGCGCCCTTCAGCGCCGAATCATAGATGCTCCACAGCCCTTCCGCCGCCTGCGCCGGCGGCGCGGCGGCAAGCGCGAGGGACAGGACGGCCGTCGCGGCCGGAATGCGCAGCATGGAAGCCCCCTTCGATGGTTTGCACCGGCGAGCATCGCCCGACCCCGGGCGGCCTCCAAGCGAGAAGATCGCGCTCCGGCTTGACGCCCCGCCCCGGCCGGCTTATCCGTGAACTGCCCCTGACGGCTCGGAAAGGAGGGTATGACGATGGCTGCGATTGTCCGCGCGCTTCGCGCCCCCTTTCGCTGCGCCGCCGCTCGGGCCTCCTGACAATAGGATCTCCTCGGCCGGCGCCTGACAGGCTTTCCGATCGAGGATACTCCATTGATCGACCGCTATGGCTGGAGCCCGGCGCTCCAGCACGATTTCCGTCCGCTCGCCGCCCGCGGCCTCAGCCCGGCGCGCGTCACCGTGCAGCAGCGCGGCGCCTGCCGGCTCGTCACCCCGGCCGGAGAAATGACCGGCCAACTCTCCGGCCGCTTCGCCCATGAGGCGCTGGAGGGCGACTATCCGGTGGCCGGCGACTGGGTGGCCGCATCCCTGCGCCCGGACGAGGGCAGCGCCACCATCCACCAGCTGCTGCCGCGGCGCGGCGCCTTCACCCGCAAGGCCGCCGGCCCCGGCCGCCCGACCGGCCAGGTGGTGGCCGCCAATGTCGAGGTGGCCTTCCTGGTCACCTCGCTGAACGCCGACCTCAACGCCCGGCGGATCGAGCGCTATCTGGCCACGGCCTGGGAGAGCGGCGCCTCCCCCATCGTGGTGCTGACCAAGGCCGATCTGTGCGACGATCGCGATGCGCCGCTGGCCGAGATCGAGGCGGTGGCGCTGGGCGTGCCGGTCCATGTCGTCTCCGCCGTCACCGGCGAGGGCGTCGAGGGCCTGCGCGACAGCTTCGCCCCGGGCCAGACGGCGGTGCTGCTGGGCAGCTCCGGCGTCGGCAAGTCCAGCCTGGTCAATGCCCTGGCGGGGACGGAGCTGATGGCCACCGGTGGGATCCGCGAGGACGACGCCCGCGGCCGCCACACCACGACCCATCGCGAGCTGGTGCTGCTGCCGAACGGAAGGCTGGTGCTGGACACGCCGGGCATGCGCGAGCTCGGCCTGTGGGACGCCGGGGACGGCGTCGCCGCGACCTTCGCCGACATCGAGGCGCTGGCGGCGGAGTGCCGCTTCGCCGACTGCAGCCACGAGACCGAGCCCGGCTGCGCCGTGCGCGCCGCCCTGGAAGACGGCAGCCTGGACCCGGAGCGCTGGCGCAGCTGGGGCAAGCTGCAGCGCGAACTGGCGCATCTAGAGCGCAAGGAGGACCCGCTGGCCCGTGAAAGGGCGCGCAAGGTCTGGATCCAGCGGCACAAGCAGTATCGCGCCGGCAAGAAGCGCGGCGACTGGGGGTGAGGCCATCGCCAGCCGCGCAGCGCCGGGACGATCGTTGGAATTCGATATGACTGTCGTCATGCATCCAGTGGATGCATGGGCCACGCGAATCATGCTCTAAACGATTTGCATCGCCCTTGCGAATTCCTTCTTAGATCGCCGCGAAAGCTTCGGCCGGGGCGCCGTCGACTCGACAGCATTCTGCGACGGCGCGCCCGGAAGCCGTACGAGATCCGCCCTCCGGAGGTCCACGACCTTGGCCACGCGCCGGAGCTGGAAACCCATGAAGGGAATCAGCCGAATGTCTCGTTCCCGCACCCTGCCGCTTCGCCCCGTGCCCGCCCTTGCCGCCCTCCTCATCGCCACCCCGGCGCTGGCGGCGGATTACCAGCCGCGCGAGACCTTCGCGCCGCGGGACATGGGACAGGCAGTCAACGCCTATCGATCGGGCAACGGCGCGCCCGGCCCGGAGTATTGGCAGAATCGCGCCGACTACCGGATCAAGGCGACGCTCGACCCCAAGACCCCTTCCCTGAGCGGGGAAGAGGTGATCGCCTATACCAACAACAGCCCGGACGCGCTCGGCGAATTGTGGCTGCAGCTCGACCAGAACATGTACCGGCCGGACAGCCGCGGCGCCGCCGCTGCCGGCAAGCCGGAGAAGGGCTCCTCCGACGGTTTCGTGTTTGACGACGTCGCCATCGAGCGCGACGGCAAGACCACGCCGGCCTCCGTCCTGGTGAGCGACACCCGCGGGCGTATCCCGTTGAGCACGCCGCTGGCACCGAAGGGCGGCCAGATCAAGCTCCACATCCGCTATCATTTCGACATTCCGGGAGAGGAATGGGGTGGCCGCATGGGCTGGGGCAAGGCCGAGGACGGCCCGGTCTACATGCTCGCCCAATGGTATCCGCGCATGCAGGTCTATGACGACATCCGCGGCTGGGACACGCTGCCGTTCCTCGCCCAGGAATTCTACCTGGAGTACGGCGATTTCGACTACGAGATCACGGTGCCGAGCACCATGATCGTCGCCGGCTCAGGCGAATTGAAGAATCCGGATGAGGTTCTGACCAGGGAGGAACGCGACCGGCTCGATAAGGCCCGCGCCAGCGACCATACGGTGGCGGTCATCGCCCCGCAGGATGTCGGCGACGCTGCGACACGGCCCAAGGCGGACGGCACGCTGACCTGGCATTTCGCGATGCAGCACACGCGCGACGTGGCGCTGTCGATCTCGCCGGCCTTCGCCTGGGACGCGGCCCGCATCAACCTGCCGGACGGCAAATCGGCGCTGGCCATGTCGTTCTATCCGGCCGAGAGCCAGGGCCCCGTGCGCTGGGGCCGGTCGACCGAATATCTGAAGGATGCCGTCGAGCGGTTCTCGGCGCGCTGGTATCCCTATCCCTGGCCGGTCGCGGTCAATGTCGCGGGGCCCGACAACATCGCCGGGATGGAGTATCCGGGCCTGCTGTTCGACGGCATCGGCGACGAAGGCAAGGACCTGTTCTGGATCACCGCGCACGAGATCGGCCATACTTGGTTCCCGATGATCGTCGGCTTCGACGAGCGCAGGGACGCCTGGATGGACGAGGGCTTCAACACCTTCATCGACGTCTACGAATCGGACGACTTCAACAAGGGCGAATACGCCCCGAAGCGTGACAGCGAATACGCGCCGGGCGGCGGCAATCCGGCCGACGAGATCCTCGCCGTCCTCAAGGACCCCGACGCGCCGGCGATCCTGTCGCGCGCCGACACGATCCTCGAGAAGTACCGTCACCCGGTCACCTACTTCAAATCGGCCTTCGGGCTGATCCTGCTGCGCGAGCAGATCCTAGGACCCGAGCGCTTCGATCCCGCCTTCCGCGAATTCATCGCCGCCTGGGCCTACAAGCATCCCAAGCCGGCCGACTTCTTCCGGTTCATGGACAGCGCCGCCGGCGAGGATCTGTCCTGGTGGTGGCGCGGCTGGTACGACAACAACTGGTCGCTCGATCTCGCCATCGCCAAGGTCGCACCCGTCGACGGCGATGCGGCCAAGGGCACGACGATCACCGTCGAAGCCAAGGACAAGCTCGTCCTGCCCGCGACCCTGCGCGTCGATTTCGCCGACGGCAGCCGCCGCGACTATCGCCTGCCCGCCGAGAGCTTCATCCGCCAAGCGACGACGACGGTGACGACCGAGGCCGGCAAGACGGTCGCGCAGGTTCGCATCGACCCCGACAACAAGCTGCCGGACAAGGATCGTACCGACAACGTCTGGAAGGCCAAGGCGAAATAGCCGCCGCCGTTCACGCCGGGTTCGAGATCTCGATCAGGTTGGCGTCGGGATCACGCAGATAGACCGAACGGATCGGCCCGGCCGCCCCCGTGCGGGGCACCGGGCCCTCCTCGATCGCGATGCCGAGGCGCTGGAGATGGGCCACCACCTCCTCCAGCGGCGTCACAGCGATGAAGCAGAGATCGGCCGAGCCCGGCGTCGGCCGCAGCGCCTTCGGCTCGAACTCGCGCCCGGCCTGGTGCAGGTTGATCTTCTGGTCGCCGAAGCGCAGGGCTTTGCGGTTCTGGCCGAAGGTCTCGACCTGCATCCCCAGCGCGCGAGTGTAGAAGTCGCAGGTCGCCTCGATGCTGGCCACGGTCAGCACCAGGTGGTCGAGATGGTCGATGCGGATCATGCCGTCCTTCTCCTCAAGCCCAAGGATATAGGACGGCACGTCGGTCAGTCCCAGCGCCCGTCCCGACGGAAGCGGTCACCGCCCACCTCCAGGGTGCCGTCGGCGACAGTGCCCGTGGCGGTGAAGCCGGAATCATCGGCGAAGAAGATCTCGCCCGGGCCGCGGATCTCCCACCGGCCGGTATAGGCGCTGCGCCGGGCGCCGCGCGCCTCGTCGTAGCGGCCGCCGGCCAGCAGCTCGAGCCGGATGTGGCCGTTCTCGGTCACCCACATGCCGGCGAGATCGGCTTCGGAGAGGTCGGTGCGGGTCATGTCGATGGCCTGTGCCGGGGTGATCGGGGACTGGGCTTCGGCGGCGGGGGCGGCAAGAACCGCCAGAGCCGCCAGGGCGACGCGGGAAGGAACCATCACGGCCTCCGCTCAATAAGCCTGGCCGGTCGGGCGCACGACCAGCTCGTTGACGTCGACCTCCGGCGGCTGGGCGACGGCGTAGGCGACCGCGCGGGCGATGGCCTCGGCCGGGAGCAGGTCGCGGCGGTAATCCTCGATCGCCGCCCGCCGCAGCTCGGGGTCGGAGATGCCGTTGGCCAGCTCCGACTCCGTCGCGCCAGGCGCCACCACCGTGACCCGGATACCGCCGCCGATCTCCTGCCGCAGCCCCTCGGAGAAGGCGCGCACGGCGAATTTCGTGGCCGAATAGACCGCGGCGGTCGGCACGATGCGCCGGTCGGCGACCGAGGTGACGTTGACGATGTGGCCGGAGCCCTGGGCCCGGAACACTGGCAGGGCCGCGGCCACGCCGTACAGCACGCCCTTGAGGTTGACGTCGACCATCCGGTCCCATTCCTCGACCTTGAGGTCTGCGACCGGGGACAGCGGCATCACCCCGGCGTTGTTGACGATCACGTCCAGCCGGCCGAACTGCGCCACCGCGGCCTGGACGAAGGCGTCCACATCCTCGCGACGGGTGACGTCCAGGCGCTGCAGCGCGACCCGGCCGCCGTCGCGGCGGATCTCGTCGGCCACGACCTCCAGACGGTGCAGGCGGCGGGCGCCGAGCATGACCGCGGCGCCGGCCCTGGCGAAGTGACGCGCCACGGCCTCGCCGATGCCGCTCGACGCGCCGGTGACGGCAATGACCTTGCCTTCCATGTCGGATCTCCATCAGCTGCGGCGTTTCTTGCCGCTGCCGGAGACCCTATGGCTTGACCCGTCGCGACACGAGCGCATAGTCGACATCATTTCGATGACTGGGAATCGTGCTCATGGCCTTCGACGGCCGCCTGCTGAGCGGCATCAGCGCCCTGGCCGCGGTGGTCGAGGCCGGCAGCTTCGTGCGGGCGGCGGACAGCCTGGGGCTGACCCAGTCCGGCGTCAGCCGTGCCGTCGCCCGGCTGGAGGCGCGGTTGGGCGTTCGCCTGTTCGACCGCACGCCGCGGGCGATCACGCTGACCGAGGAGGGCCGCCGCTTCTATGACGGGGTGATGCCGCACCTGACCGGCATCGAGGAGCGGGCCGCCGAGGCGTCGGGCGGCGCCACGGCAGTGCGCGGCCGGCTGCGGGTCAATGCCGACGCCGCCTTCGGTCATTATGTCCTGGCGCCGCGGCTCGCCGGCTTCATGGTGCGCCACCCGGAGATCGAGCTGGAGCTAGTAGTGCGCGACCGTATCGGCGACCTGGTGGCGGAAGGCTTCGACATCGCCCTGCGCTTCGGCGAGCCGGAGCAGTCCGGCCTGAACAGCAGGCTGCTGCTGGAGACACGGGTGCTGACCTGCGCCTCGCCCGACTATGTGGCGCGGCACGGCCGGCCGCGGCACCCGGACGACCTGATCCGGGACGGCCATGAATGCGTGCTGGTGAAGGAGGCCGCCACCGGCCGGCCCTATGAGTGGGAGTTCCGGCGCAAGGCCGAGGTGCTGTCGGTGCCGGTCAAGGGCCGGCTGACGGTCAACGACGCCGGTGGCCTGATCGGCGCCCTGCTGGGCGGCCAGGGCATCGGCCAGCCGCTGGAGTTCAGCGTCCGCGACCTGCTGGCGTCCGGCCGGCTGGTCCGGCTGCTGCCCGACTGGTCGGACGAGCGCTTCCCGGTCTACGCCTATCACCGCTCGCGCGGCCTGCCCCCGGCGCGGGTGCGCGCCTTCCTCGATTTCGTGTTCGAGATCACGGTGTAGGCGAAAGGGGCGCTGCAGCGCCCCTTCCCTGTTCTGCCCGATCAGGCCGCCGCGGCGAGCGGCTGGGGTGCGAGCACCAGCCCCTCTTCGCCGGCGGTGACCTTGACCGCGCTGTCGTCGACCACCCGGCCCTCCAGGATCGCCGTCGCCAGCGGGTTCTGCAGCTCGCGCTGGATCACCCGCTTCAGCGGCCGCGCCCCGTAGATCGGGTCGTAGCCCTGCTCCGCCAGCCAGCCCTTGGCCTTGTCGTCCAGCTCCAGCACCACCTTGCGGTCGGCCAGCAGCTGGCGCAGCCGGCCGAGCTGGATCTCGACGATGCCGGTCATGTTCGCCCGGGTCAGGCGGCGGAACACGATCATCTCGTCGAGCCGGTTCAGGAACTCCGGCCGGAAGTGCTGGCGCACCGCCATCAGCACCTTCTCGCGGCTGACGAAGTCGATCTCGCCCTCGTCGCCCTGCTCGATCGAGGCGACGGCGAGATGCTCGGAGCCTAGATTCGAGGTCATGACGATCAGGGTGTTGCGGAAGTCGACCGTCCGCCCCTGCCCGTCGGTCAGGCGGCCGTCGTCCAGCACCTGCAGCAGCACGTTGAAGACGTCCGGATGGGCCTTCTCGACCTCGTCGAACAGCACCACCTGGTAAGGCCGGCGCCGCACCGCCTCGGTCAGCGCCCCGCCCTCGTCATAGCCGACATAGCCCGGCGGCGCGCCGATCAGCCGGCTGACCGCGTGCTTCTCCATGAACTCCGACATGTCGATGCGGACCATCGCCGTGTCGTCGTCGAACAGGAACTCGGCCAGTGCCTTGGTCAGCTCGGTCTTGCCGACGCCGGTCGGCCCCAGGAACAGGAAGCTGCCGATCGGCCGGTTCGGGTCCTGCAGCCCGGCACGGGCACGCCGAACCGCATTGGCGACCGCGGTCAGCGCCTCGTCCTGGCCGACGACGCGGGTCTTCAGCTTCTCCTCCATATGGAGCAGCTTGTCGCGCTCGCCCTCCAGCATCTTGTCGACCGGCACGCCGGTCCAGCGGCTGACCACCGCGGCGATGTCGTCGGCCTGCACCTCCTCGCGCACCATGTGCGAAGCCTGCGCCGTGTCGGCCTCGGCCAGCTTCTTCTCGAGATCCGGGATCACGCCATAGGTCAGCTCGCCAGCCCGCGCCCAGTTGCCGGCGCGCTGCGCCTGCTCCAGCTCGCCCCGGGCCTGGTCCAGCTGCTCCTTGACCTTGGTGGCGGCGGACAGCTTCTCCTTCTCCGCGGTCCAGGCGGCGGTCAGCGAGGAGGACTGCTCTTCCAGCTCGGCCAGCTCCTGCTCCAGCTTGGCGAGGCGGTCCTTCGAGGCCGCGTCGGTCTCCTTCTTCAGCGCCTCGCGTTCGATCTTCAGCTGCATGGCGCGCCGGTCCAGCGCCTCGATCTCCTCGGGCTTGCTGTCGACCTGCATGCGCAGCCGCGACCCGGCCTCGTCGACCAGGTCGATCGCCTTGTCCGGCAGGAACCGGTCGGTGATGTAGCGGTTCGACAAGGTGGCCGCGGCCACGATCGCGCCGTCGGTGATGCGCACGCCGTGGTGCAGCTCGTACTTCTCCTTCAGGCCGCGCAGAATCGAGATCGTGTCCTCGACCGTCGGCTCGGAGACGAAGACCGGCTGGAACCGCCGGGCCAGCGCCGCGTCCTTCTCGACATGCTTGCGGTACTCGTCGAGCGTGGTGGCGCCGACGCAGTGCAGCTCGCCGCGCGCCAGCGCCGGCTTCAGCATGTTCGACGCGTCCATGGCGCCGTCCGCCTTGCCGGCGCCGACCAGCTGGTGCATCTCGTCGATGAACAGCACGATCTCGCCGGCGGCCGACGTCACCTCCTGCAGCACGGCCTTCAGCCGCTCCTCGAACTCGCCGCGGAACTTGGCGCCGGCGACCAGGGAGCCGAGGTCGAGCGCCAGCAGGCGCTTGTTCTTCAGGCTCTCCGGCACGTCGCCGTTGACGATGCGCAGGGCCAGGCCTTCGACGATCGCGGTCTTGCCGACGCCGGGCTCGCCGATCAGCACCGGGTTGTTCTTGGTGCGGCGGGACAGCACCTGGATGGTGCGGCGGATCTCCTCGTCCCGGCCGATCACCGGGTCGAGCTTGCCCGACCGCGCGGCCTCGGTCAGGTCGCGCGCGTATTTCTTCAGGGCCTCATACTGGCCCTCGGCGCCGGGGCTGTCGGCGGTGCGGCCCTTGCGCATGGCGTCGACGGCGCGGTTCAGCGTCTGCGGCGTCACGCCGGCCTGGGCCAGGGCGCGGCCGGCCTCGGTCTCCTTGGCGATGGCGAGCGCGAGCAGGAGGCGCTCGGCCGCGACATACTGGTCGCCGGCCTTCTTCGCCTGCTCCTGCGCCTGGTCCAGCACCCGGGCCAGCTCGCGGCTCATATAGACTTGGCCGCCGCCGCCCTCGACCTTGGGCTGCTTGGCCAGCGCCTGCTCCACCGCCTGGGCCGCCGCCTCCGGCCGGCCCCCGGCGCTGCGGATCAGGTTGGCCGCGAGCCCCTCCTCGTCGTCGAGCAGCACCTTGAGCAGATGCTCGGGCAAAAGCTGCTGGTGGCCGCGGGTCAGCGCCGCGGTCTGAGCGGCCTGCAGGAATCCCTGGCTGCGCTCGGTGAACTTCTGAAGATCCATAAATTCTGTCTCCACTGTCCGGCGCGGTCGTCTTGCACGAAGCCCGACCCCGCCTTGATCCACATCAGTGCGATCCGGGAGGATGCAGGACTGATGTAGGAGTGTGGCCCGGCGGCAACAAGAGCCGCCGGAGACATCCGGAACCGCATGCGCCGCTGGGCGCGCCGATCCGAAGCCGGTCCCAATCGCGCATAGCGGTGATCCTCGGTGCGCTGATTGTTTCCGCGCGCCATAACGCGCTAGGGTCGTGTCCCGGAACCGTTGCCAGCCAGCCCGCCATGACCGCCGCCCGCCTCGCCGACCTGTACCGCTATCCCGTCAAGGGCCTGGCCGGGCAGAAACTCGCCGCCACAGATCTCGCCGCCGGGGAGACGCTGCCGCATGACCGGCGCTTCGCCATCGTGCACGGCGCCAGCCAATGCGACCCGACGGCGCCCAGCTGGCAGCCGAAGCGGCAGTTCCTGCAGCTGATGACCGACGAGCGGCTGGCCCAGCTGGGCGTCGATTACGACGATGCCACCGAGGCGCTGACGCTGAAGCGCGACGGCAAGCAGGTGGCGCGCGGCCTGCTGTCGCTGCCGATCGGGCAGGAGCTGATCAACCAGTTCCTCAACGCCTTCATGAAGGACCCGCGCGGCGCGCTGAAGATCGTCTCCGCCCCCGGCATCGCCTTCACCGACAAGCCGGAAAAGCTGGTCTCGCTGATCAACCTGGCGTCGGCGAAGGACATCGAGCGGGTGACGCGCGCGCCGGTCGACCCGCGGCGCTTCCGCGGCAACCTTTATCTCGATGGCCTGCCGGCCTGGTCGGAGTTCGAGCTGGTCGGGAAGGAGCTGGCCGTCGGGCCGGTGCGGCTCCGCGTCGTGTCGCGCATCGGCCGCTGCGCCGCGACCAACGTCAACCCGGCGACCGGCGATCGCGACCTGAACATCCCCAAAGCCCTGATCACCGGCTTCGGCCACGCCGATTGCGGCATCTATGCCGAGGTCCTGGTGGGCGGCCGTATCGCGGAAGGCGATACGCTGGCGATCGCGTAGCCTCGGCACGACTCCGTCTCACCCTGCCCGATCCCGCCTTGACAGCCCTGCCGGTGCGGATGAAGATCGTTTGTATACGAATGAAATGACCGCTGGGGAACAGCGGATCTTCGGAACAGGATCAGGCCAGGGAGATCAGCATGTACCTCCGGCCAGGCACGCTGGATGAGGCGGTGGCGGCGCTTTCGGCGCCGGGCGGCCGCATCCTGGCGGGCGGAACGGACATCTTTCCGGCGGCGGGAGACCGCCCGCTGGCCGGACCGATCATCGACATCTCGCGGCTGGCGGAGCTGGACGGCATCGTCCTCGGTGACGACCGCATCCGCATCGGCGCCCGCACCAGCTGGAGCACCATCATCGCGACGAAGCTGCCGCGCTGCTTCGACGCGCTGAAGGCTGCGGCGCGGGAGGTCGGGTCCGTCCAGATCCAGAACCTGGGCACCATCGCCGGCAACCTGTGCAATGCCTCCCCCGCCGCCGACGGCGTGCCGCCGCTGCTGGCGCTGGATGCCGCGGTGGAGCTGCGGTCCCGCGCCGGCAGCCGCACCCTGCCCCTGTCCGAGTTCATCTCCGGCAACCGCCGCACCGCCCGGCGCGAGGACGAGATCGTCACCGCCGTGATCGTGCCGCGGACGATCGATGCCGGCGCCTCGGCCTTCCTCAAGCTCGGCGCCCGCCGCTACCTGGTGATCTCGATCGCCATGGTGGCGGCGGTGGTCGCGGCCGATGCCGAGGGCCGGGTCGCCCAGGCGCGGATCGCGGTCGGTTCCTGCTCCGCCGTCGCGCAACGGTTGGCGACGCTGGAGCAGGACCTCGTCGGCGCCCCGGCGCGGCGCGGCCTCGGCGCGCTGACCCGGCCGGAGCATCTGGCGCCGCTGTCGCCGATCGGCGATGTCCGCGCCAGTGCCGCCTACCGCTTGGACGCGGCCCTGACCCTGGTGCGCCGCGCGCTCGATACCTGCGCCCTCGGCGCTGCGGCGGAGATCTAAGATGCTGGATGCCCGTCCCGTGCTCGGCTTCACGTTGAACGGCCGCCCGGTGCAGGTGCCGGCCGACCCCGCCGGCCGGCTGACCCGCCTGCTGCGCGACGATCTGGGCCTGACCGGCACCAAGGTCGGTTGCGACGCCGGCGATTGCGGCGCCTGCACCGTGCTGCTGGACGACGCCCCGGTCTGCGGCTGCCTGGTCGCGTCCGGCCAGGTCGAGGGCCGCCGGGTCACCACCATCGAGGGGTTGCCGGCGCAGTCGCCCACGGCGTCGCGGCTGCAATCCGCCTTCCTGCGCCACGGCGCGGCCCAGTGCGGCATCTGCACCCCCGGCATGCTGGTGGCCGCCGCCGCCCTGCTGGACCGGACTCCGGAGCCGGGCGAGACCGAGGTGATGAACGCGATCGGCGGTGTGCTGTGCCGCTGCACCGGCTATCGCAAGATCGTCGCCGCCATCCTCGACGCCCGCATCGAGCCTGCGGCTGCCGAGGGACCGGCAGCCGGCCGCGCCGTCGGCGCCCGGATCGACCGGCTGGACGGCCGCCGCAAGGTCGAGGGCCGCGACGTGTTCGGCGCGGACGAGACCCCGTCGGGCGCCCTGTCTCTGCGCGCCATCCGCAGCCCGCATCACCGCGCCCGCTTCGCCTTCGGCGACCTCGACGGCTTCGTCGCCGCCCATCCCGGCGTCGTGCGCGTGTTCACGGCGAAGGACGTGCCGGGTGAGAACCGCTTCGGCGTGATCGGCCCCTTCGCCGACCAACCGGCCTTCGCCGAATCCGAAGCCCGGTTCCGCGGTGAGGCGGTGGCCGCGGTGGTCGGCGAGAGCTGGGCGATCGAGTCGCTCGACCTCCCGGAGTTTCCGGTCACCTGGGAACCCTTGCCCGCCCACACCACCATCGACGCCGCGCTGGTGCCGGGGGCCGACCTCGTCCATGCCGACCGCGCCGGCAACATCCTGGTGCGCGGCCGCGTCGTCCGCGGCGATGCCGACGCAGCGCTGACGGCAGCCGACGTCGTGGTCGAGGGCGAGTTCGAGACCGGCTTCGTCGAGCACGCCTATATCGAGCCCGAGGCCGGCTTCGCGCGCCGGGTCGGCGACCGGATCGAGATCCAGGCCTGCACCCAGGCGCCCTATATGGACCGCGACGACGTAGCCAGGATCCTGGGTATCGCGCCCGAGGCGGTGCGCATCATCCCGACCGCGGTCGGCGGCGGCTTCGGCTCCAAGCTGGACCTGTCGCTGCAGCCCTTCATCGCGATCGCGGCCTGGCATCTGAAGCGGCCGGTGCGGATGGTCTATTCCCGCAGCGAGTCGATCATGACCACGACCAAGCGCCACCCGTCGCGCATCCGCGCCCGGGTCGGCGCGACCAGGGACGGCAAGCTGGCGGCGATGGATTTCGCCGGTGACTTCAACACCGGCGCCTATTCCTCCTGGGGCCCGACCGTGGCCAACCGCGTGCCGGTGCACGCCTCCGGCCCCTATTACGTGCCGCATTACCGGGCCCTGACCCGCGCCGTGCACACCCATCTGGTGCCGGCCGGCGCCTTCCGCGGCTTCGGCGTGCCCCAGGCCGGGGTGGCGCAGGAGCAGCTGTATGACGAACTGGCCGACCGGCTTGGCCTGGACCGGCTGGAGTTCCGCATCACCAACGCGCTGCGGCCCGACCAGCCCACTGTGACCGGCCAGGTGCTGGGCAAAGGCACCGGCATCCGCGCCTGCCTGGAATCGCTGCGGCCGCATTGGCAGCGGGCGCGGAAGGGGGCCGCGGCGTTCAACCACACTGCCACGGGCCCGCTGCGCCGCGGCGCCGGCGTCGCCGGCATGTGGTATGGCTGCGGCAACACCTCGCTGCCCAACCCGTCGACCATCCGCGTCGGGCTGAAGCCGGACGGGCGGATCGCCCTGCACCAGGGCGCGGTCGATATCGGCCAGGGCTCCAACACCGTCGTCACCCAGATCTGCGCCGACGCGCTGGGCGCGCCGATCGACCGTTTCGACCTGGTCTCGGCCGACACCGACCTGACGCCGGACTGCGGCAAGACCTCGGCCTCGCGCCAGACCTTCGTCACCGGCAAGGCGGCGGAGCTGGCGGGCCGCGACCTGCGCCGCGACCTGCTGCGCCTGGCCAATGCCGGCGAGGGCGCCGCCATCGCCTTCGCCGATGGAAGGGTGACGGTGACCGAGGGCGAGCATGCCCGCAGCCTGGATCTGGCGACGTTGCCGCAGGACGAGCGCGGCTACGTCCTGGCCGCCGAAGCCACCTTCGACCCGCCGACCAGCCCGCTGGACGCGGACGGCCAGGGCGTGCCCTACGCCGTCTACGGTTTCGGCGCCCACATGGCGGAGGTCGAGGTCGACATCGAGCTCGGCACCGTGCGCGTGCTCAAGATCACCGCCGCGCACGATGTCGGCCGGGCGATCAACCCGACCCTGGTCGAAGGCCAGATCGAAGGCGGCGCCGCCCAGGGCCTCGGCCTGGCGCTGATGGAGGAGTTCCATCCCGGCCGCGGCGAGAACCTGCACGACTATCTGATCCCTTCGGCCGGCGACATGCCGCCGGTGGAATCGATCCTGATCGAGGACGCCGCCCCGGTCGGCCCGTTCGGCGCCAAGGGCATCGGCGAGCAGGCGCTGATCCCCACCGCCCCCGCCATCCTGAACGCCATCCACGACGCCACCGGCGTGCGCATCCGCCGGGTGCCGGCGACGCCGGACCGAATCCGCGCCGCGATCCTGGCGGCCGGACAGCCCGGCCAGACTCGAGACTGACATGTCCCAGCCCGCCGACAAGACCGAGGACGGCCGCATCCGCTGCGATGCCTGCCCGGTGATGTGCTACATCAAGCCCGGCGCCGCCGGGGCCTGCGACCGCTATGCCAACCATGACGGCACGCTGGTCCGGGTCGACCCGCATGTGGTGCTGGACCGTACCCTGCAGCAGGGCGGCAGCGTGGTGCCGTTCAGCCGCACCGGCGACTGGGACGGCAAGCTGGTGCGCGGGCCGGAGACCTTCGTCACCGCGATCGGCGCCGGCACCACCTATCCGGACTACAAGCCCGCGCCCTTCATCGTCTCGGCCGAGGTCGACGGCGTCGACATGGTCACGGTGGTGACCGAGGGCATCTTCAGCTACTGCGGCGTCAAGGTGAAGGTCGACACCGACCGCCATCTGGGGCCGGAGCGCAGCCTGGTGCGGGCCCAGGGCGAGCCGGTCGGCCACGTCACCACCGGCGAGTACGGGTCGCAGATGCTGTCGCTGGGCGGCGTGCACCACCTGACCGGCGGCAGCAAGAAGGAGGGCCGCGTCACCTGCGACACCCTCTTGGAGCTGAGCAACGGCCGCGCGGTCGAGCTGACCATCGACGACGGCGCCACCGTGATCGTGCAGGCCGGCCGGCCGCCGATCGTCAACGGCGCGGCCGAGGAGCGGATGCGGGTCGGCTGCGGCTCCGCCACCATCGGCATGTTCGCCAAGCAGTGGCACGGCAAGGTCGACGAGGTGGTGGTGGTCGACGACCACATCACCGGCGTGCTGTCGGAGCACCAGGCCGGCAAGCTCTTGGGCATCCCCGACACCGGCATCCACATGAAGGGCCGCCGCTCCACCCCCGGCCGCTACTTCCAGGTGGCGCAGCCCGGCACCGGCTGGGGCGGCACCGACATCTCCGACCCGCTGTCGATCCTGGGGCCGTTCAACCCGAAGGCGGCACGGCCCGGCCTGACCATGCTGATGGTCAGCACCACCGGCGAGCACTTCGCCTATTACGTGCTGGATGACGAGCTGAAGCCGGTGCAGCACGAGCTGCCGGCGGCGCTGCAGCAGTCGATCGCGCGGATCGAGGAGAATTGCGAGCCGGCGCTGTGTACCGTGCTGTTCATGGGCGGGGCCGGCGGCTCATTGCGCTCCGGCGTCACCGAGAACCCGGTGCGGCTGACCCGGTCGGTGAAGCAGGCGCTGACCTATGTCACCTGCGGCGGCGCCCCGGTCTATGTCTGGCCCGGCGGCGGTATCACCTTCATGGTCGATGTGACAAGGGTGCCGGAGAACGCCTTCGGCTATGTCCCGACCCCGGCGCTGGTGGCGCCGATCGAGTTTACCCTGCGCCTGTCCGACTACGAGGCGCTGGAGGGGCATATGGACCATGTCCGCCCCCTCTCCTCCCTCGGCGTCGACGTGGCGCGGCGGCAGGTGCCGGGCCATCGCGACAACCCCTGGCCCTTCGCGCCGGAAGGCGCGAAGCGGTCGCACGGCTGAGGCCCGCCGATGGCTCGCCTGCCGCAGATCGCGCTGTTGCCCGACGGGCGGCGCCTGCACCTGCAGGACGGGCCGATCGACCTGGTCGTCGAGGCGGCCGGGGCGGCGGATTCGGTGCGGGCGGCCTATGAGGCGGCGGCGCGGCGCTTCACCGGCCTCTTGGACGAGCTGTGCGACGAGCTGGCGCTGCTGCGCGCCCAGGCGCGGCCTGACCGCTGCCCGCTGCAAGGCCCGATCGCCCGCCGCATGCACGACGCGGTGGCGCCCTATGCCGCCGAGAGCTTCATCACCCCGATGGCGGCGGTGGCCGGCGCCGTGGCCGAGGCGGTGCTGGCGGCGATGACCGCAGCGGCGCCGCTGGCCCGCGCCTATGTCAACAATGGCGGGGACATCGCGTTGCATCTGGCGCCGGGCCAGAGCTTCACCATCGGCCTGGTCGACCGGCCGGACCGGGCCGGCCTGTTCGGCACCACCGTTCTGGCCGCCGAGGACAGGATCCGCGGCATCGCCACCAGCGGCTGGCGCGGCCGCAGCTTTTCGCTCGGCATCGCCGATGCCGTTACCATCCTGGCCGCCGGCGCCGCCGATGCGGATGCCGCCGCCACGGTTGTGGCCAATGCCGTCGACCTGCCCGGCCATCCCGTGATCGCCCGCATTCCGGCGCGCGAGCTGCAGCCCGACAGCGACCTGGGCGACCGCCCGGTGACCCGCGACGTCGGCCCGCTGGATGCAGTTGAGATCAATGCCGCCCTCGCCGCCGGCGCCGCCTGGGCGGAAACCCTGATCGCCCGCGGCCTGATCCGCGCCGCCGCCTTGCATCTGGCCGGCGAGACGCGGACGGTGGGGCTGGACGCACGCACTTCTCCGCAAGCAAAGAGCCTGATCCATGCCTGAGGTCGAGATCCGCAAGCGCCTGGTCACCGTCGAGGAGATCTTCCACGAGGGCGGGCCCCCGGCCACGACACCGCTGCGGCGGGGCGCCATCATTGCCGTGATCCGCAATCCCTTCGCCGGCCGCTATGTCGAGGAGATCGCGGGCTTCATGGACGATCTGAAGCCGCTGGGCCTGGCCATGGCGCAGCAGCTGATCCGGGCGCTCGGCGGCGACCCGAAGGCCATCGAAGGCTACGGCAAGGGCGCCATCGTCGGCGCCGCCGGCGAGCTGGAGCACGGCGCGCTGTGGCATGTCCCCGGCGGCTACGCCATGCGCGAGGCGCTGGGCGGCGCCAAGGCGATCGTGCCCTCGGCCAAGAAGGTCGGCGGGCCCGGTACACGCCTCGACGTGCCGGTCACTCATATCGACGCCTCCTATGTCCGCAGCCATTTCGACGCGATGGAGGTCGGCGTGCCGGACGGGCCGAAGGCCGACGAAATCGCGCTGGTGCTGGTGATGACCACCGGCGCCCGCATCCATGCCCGCGTCGGCGGGCTGAAGGCCGGCGAGATCAAGGGCGAGGACGGCCTGCGATGAGTGCGAAGATCCGCAAGATCGTCACGGTGGTCGAGGAGACGGTGACCGAGATGGGCCGGCCGGTCACCCCGCCGACTCGCCGCGCCGCCGCCGTGGCGGTGATCGAAAACCCCTTCGCCGGCCGCTATGCCGAGGACCTGACCGAGCTGGTGGAGATCGGCGAGGCGCTGGGCGGCCTCTTGGCCGAGAAGGCGGTCGCGGCGCTGGGCATCGAAGGCACGGCGGCGGAGAGCTACGGCAAGGCTGCGGCGGTGGGCGAGAACGGCGAGCTGGAGCATGCCGCCGCCATCCTGCACCCGAAGCTGGGCACGCCGGTGCGCAAGGTCCTGGGCAAGGGTGCCGCGCTGATCCCGTCTTCGAAGAAGCGCGGCGGCCCGGGCGTGGCGCTGGACATCCCGCTGGGCCACAAGGACGCGGCCTATGTCCGCAGCCATTTCGACGGCATGGAGGTGCGCATCGCCGATGCGCCGCGCGCCGGCGAGATCGTGGTCGCGGTGGCGGTGACCGACAGCGGCCGCCCCCTGCCCCGGGTCGGCGGCCTGAAGACGAGCGAGATCAAGGGAGAGGACGGGTTGCGATAGGGCCTTGAAGCGGGCCCTGGCTTTGCTTCTTTGTCATTGCCGGGCTTGACCCGGCAATCCAGGGGCCACAGGGAACCGCTCTGGCCGCCCCTGGATCCTCGGGTCAAGCCCGAGGATGACAGTTGAAGAAAAGGGCGCAGCGCGGTGTAGGGCGGTAAACCAATGCGGCATAAGGGCAAACCACAAGGCAGCCCGACCGACAAGGACACGAAGGAGACAGGGATGAAGGCAGGGTTTCACGTCGCGGCGGCGTTGGCGCTGTTCGCCGCGCTCGGCACCCCGGCATCCGCCGAGGCGCAGGAGATCAAGATCGGGGAGATCAACAGCTATTCCGGCCTGCCGGCCTTCACCGAGCCCTACCGCAAGGGCTGGCAGCTGGCGATCGAGGAGATCAACGCCGCCGGCGGAGTGAACGGCCAGAAGCTGGTCGTCATCTCCAAGGACGACGGCGGCAAGCCGGCCGACGCCGTGACCGCCGCCAACGAGCTGGTCTCGTCCGAGGGCGTGACCATCCTGGCCGGCACCTTCTTCTCCAATATCGGCCTGGCCGTGTCGGACTTCGCCAAGCAGAAGAAGGTGTTCTTCATGGCGGCGGAGCCCCTGACCGACGCCGTCACCTGGGCCAACGGCAACCGCTACACCTTCCGCCTGCGCCCGTCGAACTACATGCAGGCGGCGATGCTGGCCGAGGAAGCGGCGAAGCTGCCGGCCAAGCGCTGGGCGACGGTGGCGCCGAACTACGAATACGGCCAGTCGGCCGTCGCGGTGTTCAAGCAGCTGCTGTCGGCCAAGCGGCCGGACATCGAATGGGTCGACGCGCAGTGGCCGCCGCAGGGCAAGATCGACGCCGGTTCGGTGGTGCAGGCGCTGGCCGCGTCGAAGCCGGAGGCGATCCTGAACGTCACCTTCGGCGCCGACCTGGTGAAGTTCGTGCGCGAGGGCAACACCCGCGGCCTGTTCGAGGACCGGTCCGTGGTCAGCTTCCTGACCGGCGAGCCCGAGTATCTCGACCCGCTGAAGGACGAGACGCCGGAGGGCTGGATCGTCACCGGCTATCCCTGGTCCGCGATCAAGACGCCGGAGCATGACGCGTTCCTGAAGGCCTATCAGGCCAAGTACGACGACTATCCGCGGCTCGGCTCGATCGTCGGCTACACCACGATGAAGTCGATCGCGGCGATCCTGGCCAAGGCCGGGTCGGCCGACACCGACAAGATGATCGCGGCGGCCGAGGGCATCGGCGTCGACAGCCCGTTCGGCCCCATCACCTTCCGCAAGATCGACCACCAGTCGACCCTCGGCGCCTTCGTCGGCAAGACCACGGTCGAGGACGGCAAGGGCGTGATGACCGACTTCCAGTACCGCGACGGCGCCCAGTACCTGCCGGGCGACGCCGAGGTCGCGAAGCTGCGGCCGGCGGAATAGCGCCCTTGTAGGTTGGGTTCGCCCCCGGCGAGCCCAACAGTGTTCCGTCCTGTTGGGTTCGCGAGCTGCGAACCCAACCTACGCGAGTTGGGAGCACCACGTGGATTTCCTCGTCGCCCAGTTCCTGACCGGACTCGCCAGCGCCGCCTCGCTGTTCCTGGTGGCGTCGGGCCTGTCGATCATCTTCGGCGTGACGCGGATCGTGAACTTCGCGCACGGCGCCTTCTACATGCTGGGCGCATACCTCGCCTACACCCTGACCGAGCGGTTCTCCGGCGCGCTGGGCTTCTGGGGCGGGCTCGTCGCCGCGGCCCTGATCGTGGCGGCGCTCGGCGCGCTGCTGGAGATCGTGCTGCTGCGCCGGATCTACCGGGCGCCGGAGCTGTTCCAACTGCTCGCCACCTTCGGCGTCACCCTGATGGTCGCGGACCTGGTGGTGCTGATCTGGGGGCCGGAGGACCTGGTCGGCCGCCGCGCGCCGGGCTTCCGCGGCGCGGTCGAGATCCTGGGCCAGAGGCTGCCGCTGTACGACCTGTTCCTGATCGTCCTCGGCCCCGTCGTGCTCGGCCTGCTGTGGCTCCTGTTCCGGCGCACCCGCTGGGGCGTGCTGGTGCGGGCGGCGACCCAGGATCGCGACATGATCGCGGCACTGGGCGTGAACCAGAAATGGCTGTTCACCAGCGTCTTCGCGCTCGGCGTGTTCCTGGCCGGCCTCGGCGGGGCGCTGCAGATCCCGCGCGACGCGGTCACCCACACCATGGATCTGCGCATCATCGTCGAGGTCTTCGTCGTGGTGGTGATCGGCGGGCTGGGCAGCGTGCCCGGCGCCTTCATCGCCGCGGTGCTGGTGTCGGAGCTGAACGCCTTCGGTATCCTGGTCTTCCCCACCATCTCGCTGGTGCTGGTGTTCCTGGTGATGGCCTGCGTCCTGGTGGTGCGGCCCTGGGGCCTGCTGGGCAAGCCGGAGGGGCCAGCGCGGCCGACCATCGGCATCGCCATCCGGCCCTGGCGGCCCTTCGCCCCGGGCGAGCGCATCGCCCTGCTGGCCGCGCTCGCGGTCGCGGCGCTGCTGCCGACGGTGGCCGGCGGCTATGCCCTGGCGGTGGCGTCCGAGATCGCGATCTTCGCCCTGTTCGCCGCCAGCCTGCAGTTCCTGATGACCACCGGCGGCCTCGCCTCCTTCGGCCATGCCGCCTATTTCGGCCTCGGCACCTACGGCGCGGCCTTCGCGGTCAAGGCGCTGGGCCTGCCGATGGAGGCGGCGCTGCTGGCCGGGCCGCTGTTCGGTCTGCTCGGGGCGGCGCTGTTCGGCGCCTTCTGCGTCCGCCTGTCCGGCGTCTATTTCGCCATGCTGACCCTGGCCTTCGCCCAGATCACCTGGTCGGTGGCGACGCAATGGGTCGAGGTGACCGGCGGCGACAACGGCATGCTGGGGATCTGGCCGTCGTCCTGGGCGGCGAACCCGGCCGGCTTCTACTGGCTGGCGCTGGCGGTGGCGGCCGCCGGCATCGCAAGCTTGCGGGTGCTGACCTTCTCGCCCTTCGGCTACGCCCTGCGCGGCGTGCGGGATTCGACCCAGCGGGCCGAGGCGATCGGCATCGGCCGGGCCGGGGTGCAATGGACCGCCTTCCTGGTCGCCGGCACCATGGCCGGGCTGGCCGGAGCGCTGTTCGCCTTCCTCAAGGGCAGCGTCTTCCCCGACAATCTCGGCATCCCGCTGTCGATCGACGGCTTGGTCATGGTGCTGCTGGGCGGCATCGAGACCATCTCCGGCGCCGTGGTCGGCGCCATCGTCTACAAGGCGCTGGCGATCTGGCTGGTCAGCCAGACCGACCTGTCGAAGCTGGTGCTGGGCGGCATCATCGTGCTGCTGGTCGTGGCCTTCCCCAAGGGCCTAGTCGGGTTCGTCGAGGAGCTGCGCGCCCGCCGGCGGAAACCGCCCGCGTCCATCTCTGCCGCCGCATCTCGGATGGAGGCCGCGGAATGAGCGCCCCCCTGCTGCAGGTCGAAAGCCTGGCCAAATCCTATGCCGGGGTGCAGGCGGTGCGCGGCGTCGACTTCACGCTCGAGGCCGGCGGGATCCTGGCCCTGATCGGGCCGAACGGCGCCGGCAAGAGCACCTGCTTCAACATGCTGAACGGCCAGATCCGCCCCGATGCCGGCCGTGTCCGGCTGGAGGGGCGCGACATCACCGGGCTGGCGCCGCGCCGGGTCTGGCGCCTGGGGGTCGGCCGCACCTTCCAGATCGCCGCCACCTTCGCCTCGATGACCGTGCGCGAGAATGTGCAGACCGCGCTGCTGTCGCATCACCGCCGGTTCGGCCTCAATTTCGCCGGCCGCGCCTATCGCGCCGAGGCCGACGCGCTGCTCGCCCTCGTCGGGCTGGGCGACGCGGCGGAACGGGCCTGCGGCGAGCTGGCCTATGGCGACGTCAAGCGGCTGGAGCTGTCGATCGCCCTGGCCAACGCGCCGAAGCTGCTGCTGATGGACGAGCCGACCGCCGGCATGGCGCCGAGGGAGCGGGTGGCGCTGATGCGCCTGACCGCGGAGGTGGCGCGGCAGCGGCGGATCGGCGTGCTGTTCACCGAGCACGACATGGACGTGGTGTTCGAACATGCCGACCGGATCATGGTGCTGAACCGCGGCGCGCTGATCGCCGAGGGTACGCCCGAGGCGGTGCGCCGCGACCCGCAGGTGCGCGCGGTCTATCTCGGCGACGGCCTGGTCTACGACGCTCGGCATCGTGAGGAGGTGTCCGCATGACGCTCTCGGTCTCCGGCCTCAACGCCCATTACGGCCCGGCGCACATCCTGTTCGATGTCGGCTTTGAGGTCGATGAGGGCGAGGTCGTCGCCTTCCTCGGCCGCAACGGCGCCGGCAAGTCCACCACCTTCCGCTCGCTGGTAGGGCTGGTGCCGCGTCGGGAGGGCAGGATCCTGTTCCGCGGCGCCGACATCTCGGCACGGCCGACGCATGAGATCGCCCGCGCCGGCCTGGGCTATGTGCCGGAGGACCGGCGGATCTTCACCGACCTGACGGTGGAGGAGAACCTGGCGGTCGGCCTGCAGCCGCCACGGCCGGGCGCCCCGACCTGGACGCCGGAGCGGCTCTACGCCCTGTTCCCCAACCTGGCCGAGATGCGCCGCCGCCCCGGCGGGCGGATGAGCGGCGGCGAGCAGCAGATGCTGACCATCGCCCGCACGTTGGCGGGCAACCCGTCCCTGGTGCTGCTGGACGAGCCGTCCGAGGGGCTGGCGCCGAAGATCGTCGAGCAGATGGCCGACGCCATCCTGGCGATGAAGCGGGAGGGCCTGAGCGTGCTGCTGTCCGAGCAGAACCTGCACTTCGCCCGGCTGATCTCCGACCGCGCCTACATCATCGAGACCGGCCGCATCCGCTTCGGCGGCACCATGGCCGAGCTGGAGGCGCAGCCGGAGATCCGCGACGCCTATCTCGCGGTGTGATAGGAACCGGCGATGACCATCACCGCGACACGCGGATCAGGGGCAGGCCCCTATATCCTCGACGACCAGATCGGCTTCATCCTGCGCCAAGTCAGCCAGCGCCATGCCGCGATCTTCGCCTCCGGCATCGGCGACCCGGACCTGACCGCGACGCAATGGGCGGTGCTGGCCAAGCTCCTGGAGCGCGGCCCCTGCTCGCAGAACCGGCTCGGCCGCCGCACCGCCATGGACGCGGCGACGATCAAGGGCGTGGTCGACCGGCTGGGCAAGCGCGGCCTGATCGAGACCAGACCGGACCCGGAGGACGGACGCCGGCTGGAGGTCGCCCTGAGCCCCGCCGGCCAGGCCCTGGCCGAGCGCACCGTGCCGAATGCGCTCCGCATCACCGAGGAGACCCTGGCGCCGCTGGACGAGGCCGAGCGGACGGCGCTGATCGGGCTGCTGCGCCGGCTGAGCTAGCCGGGCCGGGCCCTACAGCACGAAGTCGGCGGCGACCAGAGCGACGCTGCCGGTCAGTGTGATATGGAAATCGGTGATCCTGTCGCCGTTGATGTCGCCGCCGATGGTGGTGACACCGTCGCGCGTGACATAGCGCAGTTGGCCGGCGACACCGCCATAGGCGGCGGTTCCGATGAAGCTGAAGGCCTGGTTGCCGGCGACGACGGTGTTCGCATCGATCGCCGACAGGTCGATGCGGTCGCCCTGGGCATGGCTGAAATCGGTGATCCGGTCGGCGCCGGCCCCGGTCGGGCTCTGGGCGATGCTGCCATAGGCGAAGCGGTCGGCCCCGGCACCGCCGGTGAGCACGTCCCTGCCGCCGGCCCCGACAAGCACATCGTTGCCGGCCCAGCCCAGCAGCGTGTTGGCCCAGGTGTTCCCGACCAGGCTGTCGTTGCCCTGGCTGCCGGAGAGGTTCTCGATTGCGGTCAGGACATCCCCCTGCGCCTCGCCGCCGCGGCCGGCGCCGGTGACCAGGCTGACCGCGACCCCGACCGAGCCGGTGTAGTAGCTGGCCGTGTCGCTGCCGTCGCCGCCGACGAGCCGGTCGGCCCCGGTGCCGCCATTGAGGATATCGTCGCCCAGCCTGCCGAGAAGCGTGTCGTTTCCGCCGAGCCCGAAGAGTCTGTCATCGCCGCCTGTGTGGGGAGAGATGCCGACGCCGCCGCCGTCCAGCACGTTGTCCGCGGCCGAGCCGGTGAGCACATCGGCATAGTAGGAGCCTTCGATGTTCTCGATATCCGGCCCGACGAAATCACCCTCCGCCTCGCCGCGGAGCCCGTAGTCGCCGATCGTGACGGTCACCCCGGCCGAGGCCGCCCCGTACCGGGCGGTGTCGAGGCCGGCGCCGCCCAGCAGGATGTCGGCTCCCTCCCCGCCACTCAACCGATCGTCGCCATCGCCGCCGCGCAGGACATCCTCTCCCTCTTCACCGAACAGGTGATCGGCACCGGCATCGCCGTGGAGCCTGTCGTCCTCCGAGCCGGCAAACAGAGAATCGGCACCGGCACCGCCATCAAGCTTGTCATCGCCAAGAAAGCCATAGAGCGCGTCGTCGCCGCCCCTGCCGTGCAGCTCGTCGCCGGCCCCCAAGGCATCGCCGGGGCGTTCGCCCATGAGGGCGTTGTTCGATTCTGATCCGAACAACCAGTCACTGAACTGCGTCCCGATGAGGTTCTCGACATCCGTTCCGATCGTGTCGAGGTGCGCGGCTCCCGCGCCCAAGAGACGCCCGCCGATCACGGCATAGGCGCCTCCCTCGAGAGCAGAGGCACGGCTGTAGCTGACAGTGTCGTTGCCTTCCCCGCCATAGAGTTGGTTGAGGCCGCCGCCGCTGAACAAGACGTCGTGGCCTGCCTCGCCGTAGAGGCTGTCGTAGCCTTTGACCGCGATCAACGTGTCGTCACCGCCCCGGCCGTACACGTGGTCGAGGGTGTCCGTGGCGTAGAGGGTGTTGGGATTGTCGTCGCCGAAGATGTCGCTCATGGGGCGCACCTGTGGTCGTGCCTCGTAGCGCTGTTGCGTGAACCCTAGCCTTTCCGAACCGCCCGCCGCATCAGCCGAACATACGATGCGGACGGCGCCGTCCCGGTCTCCGGCTCGACAGATTTCATCTGACAGCCATGGACTCCAATCGGCCGAAATCTATAGACTTCCACCGAAATAAGATTTCATGCATCGAGCAGATATCGGCCGACATCGTCCAACGCATAGGGGGGAGAGATGACGATCCTGATCGGCACCGAAGACGACGACCGGCTGTTCGGCAGCAGCGGTGACGACACTGTCACGGGCCTTGGAGGAAACGACCTGCTGCGCGGGCGGGCGGGGATCGACCGGCTCGACGGCGGCGATGGCGACGACACTCTCTATGGCGGCGCCGGCGCCGACACGTTGAGCGGCGGGGCCGGGATCGACATCCTCAACTATGGCGACAGCGCCGCCGGCGTCTCGGTCGACCTGACCGCCGGCACCGGCCATGGCGGCCACGCCGAGGGCGACGTGCTGCTGGACAGCTTCGAGATCGTCCGCGGCAGCGTGTTCGACGACGCCTTGACCGGCGATGCGGGCGACAACGCGCTGCGCGGCCTGGCCGGGGCCGACGTCCTGTTCGGCGTGGCCGGCCGCGACATCCTCAACGGCGGCGACGGCGACGACGTGCTGGACGGCGGCGCCGGGGCAGACCACCTCCTCGGCGGCGCCGGCATCGACACGGTCAGCTACGCCGACAGCCCGGTCGGACCGACGATCAACCTGACCACCGGCGTCAGCACCGGCGGCGACGCCGAAGGCGATGTGCTGAGCGGGATCGAGATCATAGAGGGCAGCCGGCTGCGCGGGATCGACGTGACCGGCGACGACGGCGTCAACATCCTGCGCGGCCTCGGTGCGATCAACAGCTTCCACGGCCTGGGCGGCGACGACATCGCGACCGGGGCGGATTATGCCGATTATTTCTACGGCGGCGACGGCAACGATGTCCTGGACGGAGGGGCTTACCACGACGGGCTGCAGGGCGGCGCCGGCGACGACACGATCATCGGCGGCGCCGGCAACGACGATCTCCACGGCGACGATCTCTACGACGCGACCGGGGCCGACCGCTTCGTCTACACCTCGCTGGCCGACACCGAGGTCACCTCAAACGCCAATTTCCGGGAGAAGATCCATGACTTCTCCCATGCCGAGGGCGATATCGTCGACCTCGGCGCCATCGACGCCGACGGTGACGCCGCCAACGGCGACACCGCCTTCACCATCACCTACGGCACCACCTACACCGGCGCCGGCGCCGAGCTGCTGATCACGACGGTCGGCACCGGGCGCAGCTTCCTGGTCCGGGCGGATGTCGACGGCGACCACCGCACCGACTTCCTGGTGCAGATCTTCGCCGACGCTCCGCTGACCGCCGCGGATTTCGTGCTGTAGGCTCTACCCCCTCACCACCACCGGCACCCGGGTCGCCGGCGGGGTGTTGCGGCTGCGCTGGCTGCGCACCACGCCGTCGATCACGGTCATGCCGACGCCCGGCAGGTCGCCCAGCTGCACGCTCTCCAGCAGTGAGGTGCCGGCGGAATGCTGGGCGGTGTCGAGGAAGACGAAATCGGCCGACCAGCCGGGCTCGATGATGCCGGCGTCGAGCTTGCGCATCCGCGCAGTGTTGCCGGTGGCGAAGCAGAAGGCGGTCTCGGCCGGCACCTCGCCGAGCGAGGACAGCATCGCCACCATGCGCAGGATGCCGAGCGGCTGGACGCCGGACCCGGCCGGCGCGTCGGTGCCCAGGATCACGCGCTCCAGCTGCCCCATCTCCCGCGCCGTGCGCAGGGTGAACAGCGCCGCCCGCTCATTGCCGTTGTGCACCAGCTCCAGCCCGCGCCGGCAGCCCTCGCAGATGCAGCGGATCTGGCCGTCCGGCAGGGCGGTGTGGCCGCCATTGATGTGGCCGACCACGTCGGCATCGGTCTCCAGCACCACATCCTTGTCGATCAGGCCGGAGCCGGGGATCGACGGGCCGCCGGTGTGGATTGTGCTCTGGATCCCGTATTTGCGGGCCCATTCCACCATGCGGTGGGCGGTCGGCCCGTCCTTGACCCCGCCGAGCCCGATCTCGCCGAGCAGGGTGACGCCGGCAGCGGCCAAGTCCTTGAAGTCCTGCTCCTCCATCTCCTTCTCGATCACCGGCGCGCCGGCATGGATCTTCACGCCGGAGGGGCGGAAGGCGGAGAAGCTGCGCTGCGCCGTGACCGCCAGGGCCTTCAGCCCGACCACGTCGCGCGGCCGGCCGGGCAGATGCACCTCGCCGGCCGAGATCATGGTGGTGACGCCGCCATGCAGGCTGCTGTCGATCCAGCCGATCTGGTTCTGCCGCGGCGTCCAGTCGCCGATCACCGGATGGACATGGCTGTCGATCAGCCCGGGCGCCAGCGTCGTGCCGTGGGCGTCGATCAGGGTGGTGGCGCCTTCGGTGTCGACATCCTTCTCGCGTCCGACCGCGGTGATGCGGCCGTCGACCGCGACCACGGTGTCGGCGTCGAGGATCGGCGCCTCCAGCTTGCCGCTGAGCAGCAGCCCGATGTTGCGGATCACCAGCTTGGCCGGACCGGCCGGCTTCTGCGGCTCGTCATGCGCCATGAGGATTTTCCTTCGTCGCTGCCCCGCTGCCGGGGCGCCTCTCCTGTCGCGAACGATTGACAGCGCAATCCGTTCGCATTTATTGTTAGTATACAAACAAATTATGCCGCAGCAAGGCCGCCTTGCAAATTTCGCCGGAAGAATCTACACGCATCGGCTCGACACCGGCGAGGCTATTTCCCACATTCTGCGCGTGGTCGCGAGCGAAGGGTGACGAGGCATGAGCAACTTCAATGAGGAGCGCGTTCTGAGCGTCCATCACTGGACCGACACGCTCTTCAGCTTCAAGACGACCCGCAACCCGACGTTCCGGTTCAAGAACGGCCAGTTCACGATGATCGGGATTCCGGTCGACGGCAAGCCGCTGCTGCGCGCCTACAGCGTCGTCAGCCCGAACTACGAGGACGGGCTCGAGTTCTTCTCGATCAAGGTGCAGAACGGGCCGCTGACCTCGCGCCTGCAGCATCTGAAGGAAGGCGATCCCGTCATCGTCGGCCGCAAGGCCACGGGGACGCTGGTGCTCGACAACCTCAAGCCCGGCCGCAACCTGTACCTGCTGGGCACCGGCACCGGCCTGGCGCCGTTCCTGAGCCTGATCCGCGACCCCGAGACCTATGAGCGGTTCGAGAAGGTCGTGCTGCTGCATGGCTGCCGCCAGATCGCCGAGCTGGCCTATGGCGAGCTGATCACGCAGGAGCTGCCGCAGGACGAGTTCCTGGGCGAGGAGATCCGCGGCAAGCTGATCTACTACCCGACCGTGACGCGCGAGCCGTTCCGCAACCGCGGCCGGATCACCGACCTGATCACGTCGAACAAGCTGTTCGAGGATATCGGCCTGCCGCCGCTGTCGGTCGAGCACGACCGGGTCATGCTGTGCGGCAGCCCGCTGATGCTGGCCGACCTCAAGGTGATCCTGGAGGAGCGCGGTTTCGTCGAGGGCAACCACGGCGAGCCCGGCGACTATGTCATCGAGAAGGCCTTCGTCGAGAAGTAGCGCGGCACCGCCGCCGAAGAACCAAGGCCGCCGGAGCGATCCGGCGGCCTTTTTCGTTCTTCCGTAGGTTGGGTTCGCGACGGCGAACCCAACATGGTGCCACCGGAACGGGTGTTGGGTTCGCATTCGCGAACCCAACCTACGCTGCGCTGACTTATGGCGCTGTTAGCGTCATCCACGCGCGAAACGCGCATCGACGACCTTAGCCGCCCCTCGTTTCGCACGGAACGACCGTACCCTCCCTGCTATCATTCTTCCTGGACCGCCACGCCAGGAGAGCAGCATGGGCCCCTATCCGCACGACGCCCCGCCGGCCGAGATCACCGAGTCCAACCCGATGGGCACGGACGGGTTCGAGTTCGTCGAATACGCCTCGGCCGAGCCGGAAAAGCTGGGGGCCCTGTTCGAGACCATGGGCTTCGTGCCGGTGGCGCGGCACAAGTCGAAGCGGGTGACGCTGTACCGCCAGGGCGACATCAACTTCATCGTCAATGCCGAGCCGGACAGCTTCGCCAGCGACTTCGCCCGCAGGCACGGGCCCTGCGCCTGCGCCATGGCCTTCCGCGTCGCCGATGCCGACCACGCCTTCAAGCGCGCCGTGTCGCTGGGCGCCAAGCCGGTCGAGACCCGGGTGAATGCGGGCGAGCTGTGTATCCCGGCGATCGAGGGCATCGGCGGCTCGCTGCTCTACCTCGTCGACCGCTACGGCGCGAAGGGGTCGATCTACGAGGTCGATTTCGACTGGATCGGCGAGGCCGAGCCGCACCCCGAGCCTGCGGGCCTCTACTATGTCGACCACCTGACCCACAACGTGCATCGCGGCCAGATGGATGTCTGGGTCGGCTTCTACAGCCGCCTCTTCAACTTCCGCCAGATCCGCTACTTCGACATCAGCGGCAAGCTGACCGGGCTCTATTCCCGCGCCCTGACCAGCCCGGACGGCAAGATCCGCATCCCGATCAACGAGAGCGCGGACGAGAAGAGCCAGATCGAAGAGTATCTGCGCGCTTACAAAGGGGAGGGCATCCAGCACGTGGCGCTGGGCAGCCGCGACATCTACGCTTCGGTCAGCCGGCTGGACCGCAACGGCCTGGCCTTCATGCCGGCCCCGCCCGACACCTACTACGAGAAGATCGACGGCCGCCTGCCGAAGCATGGCGAGCCGGTCGAGAGGCTGCGCGAGCTCGGCCTGCTGATCGACGGCGAGGGCGTGGTCGAGGGCGCGCACACCAAGGTGCTGCTGCAGATCTTCTCGCAGACCGTGATCGGCCCGATCTTCTTCGAGTTCATCCAGCGCAAGGGCGATGACGGCTTCGGCGAGGGCAATTTCCGCGCCCTGTTCGAGAGCATCGAGGAGGACCAGATCCGGCGTGGCGTGCTGTCGGCCGACGACCACCAGGCAGCGTGACCGGCAACCCGTTCGCACCGCCGGACGAGGGGCCGGCCTGGCGCCGGCGTCCTCATCCCCGGCGCCGGGCACGGCGCTGGGCGGCTCGACGAGATCGAGGATCCGGGCGTCCGCCCCCTCGCCTTCGGCACCGGCCGCCGCGTGTTCGCCATGCTGCTGGTCCGCCGCGGCGGCACGGTGCGGGCGTTCCTGGACGCCTGCCCGCACGCCTTCCTGCCGCTGACCTGGCGCGGCGGCAGCGTGCTGAGCGCGGACGGGCAGCGCCTCGTCTGCTCCAACCACTTCGCCGAATTCGATGCCGGGGACGGCAGCCCCGTCTCCGGCCCGGCCGATTGCGGGCTCGACGCGATTCCGGTGCGGGTGGAGGCCGACGGCACGATCGTCATGGGCTAGGATCGCCGAGACTCCGCGCGACCGAGAGACGAGCCCATGAGCAGCCCCTTTCCCGAACTGTATCTCGTCCGGCACGGCGAGACGGAATGGAGCCGGTCCGGCAGGCACACCGGCCGCACCGACATCCCGCTGACCGAAGCGGGCGAGGCGGCGGCGCGCGGGCTTGCCGAACGGCTGCGGGGGCCGTCCTTCGCGGCGGTCTGGTCGAGCCCGTCGCTGCGGGCCCGGACCACCTGCGCGCTCGCCGGCTTCGGTGACGGCGCCGTGATCAAGGACGAGCTGGCTGAGTGGGACTACGGCGCCTATGAGGGCGTCACGACCAAGCAGATCCTGGCCGAACGCCCCGGCTGGCAGCTGTTCCGGGACGGCTGCCCCGGGGGCGAGGACGCGGCGCAGGTCGGCGCCCGGGCGGATGCCGTGGTCGGCCGGTTCCGGCAGGCGGCCGGCACGGTCCTGGTGTTCTCGAGCTCCCATTTCCTCCGGGTCCTGGCGGCGCGCTGGATCGGCCTGCCGCCGCAGGAGGGATCGCGCTTCGTGCTGGACACCGCCAGCATCAGCGTCCTGGGCTACGAGCACGACCTCACCGAACCGGTCGTCCGGCGCTGGAACCAGAGATAGCCGCGGCTGGCGTCATCCGGCCCGGAACGACCTCATCCCGTTGACGGCTCGTTTTCCGGCCTGAATGATGGATTCGGATGGATCTTCATCCGGAGACGAGGGAGGCCATGCTGGCGGAGGCTCCTGCTTCGCAAGACGACGCCCGCCGTCGCGTGACGCTCGCCGACGTGGCCGCGGCCGCGGGGGTCGGCGTGGCGACCGTGGACCGCGTCCTGAATGGGCGGCGGCCGGTTCGCGAGGCCACCGCGGAACGGGTCCTGACGGCCGCGGAGCGCATCGGCTATCACGGCGCGGGCATCATCAAGCAGCGCCTGCTGGCCGCGGCCCAGCCCCGCCGGCGCTTCGGCTTCCTGCTCCAGAAAAGCCGCGACGCCTTCTATCAGGCGATCGGCGCCTCGGTTGTCCGCGCCACGGCCGCCGCCCGGCAGATCCGCGGCGAGGCGGCGGTGATCCATGTCGACGAGCTGGCGCCCGTGCGGATCGCGGACGAGCTGGTCCGCCTGGGCGGCCGCTGCGACGCCGTGGCCTGCGTCGCGGTCGACCATCCGCATGTGACCAGGGCCGTCGCCGAGCTGGCGGGCCGCGGCGTGCCGGTGTTCACGCTGCTCTCCGACCTGTCGGCGCCGGATCGCGCGGGATATGTCGGCCTCGACAGCCGGAAGGTCGGGCGGACAGGCGCCTGGCTGATCGCGCGGACGGCCGGGCGGCCGGGACAGGTCGCGGTCTTCGTGGGCAGCCATCGCTATCTGGGCCAGGAGATGTGCGAGATCGGCTTCCGGTCGTATTTCCGCGAGCACGGCCGCGGCTTCGAGCTGCTGGAGACCGCGATCAATCTCGACGACCCCGCGGTCGCCCACGCCTTCACCCTGGAGCTGCTGCAGCGCCATCCCGACCTTGTCGGCATCTACGACGCGGGCGGCGGGCGCGAGGGCATCATCCGCGCCCTGCGCGAGGAGAACCGCAAAGGCCTCGCCGTCGTCTGCAACGAGCTCACGGACGCCACCCGGGCCGCGCTCATCGACGGGTTCGTGAGCACCGTCATCGCGCTGCCCGTCGACGAGTTCTGCTCCGCCGTCGTGGCCGAAATGATCGAGGCCACCTCGGACGGGCCGCCGGCCGGGCTGCGCCATCGCGTGCTGCCGTTCCGGATCTATGTCTCGGAGAATGTCGACCCGGCCTGAGACCGTTTGGAAACGCTACTGGTGCGGCCGTCTGACGGCGGTTTCTGCGCTTCCGGTGCTCACGGACTCAAACGTCCGCTGCGCGCCGGTTCTCGAAACCACCGCCAGCGACTCACACCAGCGCATTTCCAAACGGTCTCTGAGATCCACAAACGTCAAATCCATCACCGCGGCCGATCGGCGGCTGATGGGATGGGATAGATTCTATCACCCCCCGATTGAGGTGGCCGCGGCCCCGGATTACGCTTCTGCAAAACCCGCGGAGAAGCGGCGGCAGTGTAGGAGGGACCGATGCCCGGGGAGATCGGCCGGAGGGATTACAGCCTGGTCGGGACGGAGGCGCGGCGCGCGGTCGAGGCCGGGCTGGCCGGCGCCGCCTGGTACACCAGCCCGATCCCGCGCAAGGAGATGAAGGAGCTGATGCGCCGGACGGACGGGCCGGCGATCCGCGACACGCTGATCTGGTTCGCGGCGCTCGCGATCACCGGCGGGTTCGGCGGCTTCTTCTGGGGCAGCTGGTGGGCCGTGCCGTTCTTCCTGTGCTACGGCGTGCTGTACGGCTCGGCCTCCGACAGCCGCTGGCACGAATGCGGCCACGGCACCGCCTTCAAGACGCGCTGGATGAACGACGCCGTCTACCACATCGCCTGCTTCATGATCCTGCGCGAGCCGACGGTCTGGCGCTGGAGCCACACCCGGCACCACACCGACACCATCATCGTCGGCCGCGACCCCGAGATCGCCGCGCCGCGCCCGCCCGACATCCCGGGCATCCTCCTGAACATCTTCATGCTGAAGAGCAGCGCGGTCGCGATCCGCAAGCTGTTCGTGCACGCCGCCGGCCGGCTGACCGCGGAAGAGGAGACCTTCATCCCGGAGATGGAGCGCCGGAAGGTGTTCCTGGTCGCACGGATCTACCTCGTCCTCTTCGCCGCGGTGATCGCCGCCTGCCTGGCGCTGGGCAGCATCCTGCCGGCGATGTATGTCGGGCTGCCGACCCTCTATGGCGGCGGGATGACCCTGTTCTTCGGCCTGACCCAGCATGCCGGCCTGGCCGAGGACGTGCTGGACCACCGGCTGAACAGCCGCACCGTCCACATGAACCCGGTGTTCCGGTTCCTGTACTGGAACATGAACTATCATGTGGAGCACCACATGTTCCCGATGGTGCCCTACCACGCTCTGCCGAAGCTGCATGCGGCGATGAAGCATGACTGCCCGCCGCCCTATCCGAGCTGCTGGGCCGCCTATCGCGAGATCATCCCGACCCTGCTGCGGCAGATCCGAGACCCGCACCATCATGTCGTACGGCGGTTGCCCGCGGATGCGTCGCCCGGGCCGGCGATCGGGGTTGCCCAGGCCGCGCCCGCCGAATGACCCGCATCGACGAGGGAGGAGAGAGCATGGACGGCTGGATCGCGGCCTGCGCGGCGGACGAGATCGACGAGGAGGACGTGATCCGCTTCGACCATGGCGGCCGCACCTTCGCCATCTACCGCACCGAGGACGACCGCTACTTCGCCACCGACGGGCTGTGCACCCATGAGCAGGTGCATCTCGCCGACGGGCTGGTGATGGGCACGATCATCGAATGTCCGAAGCACAACGGCCGCTTCGACTTCACCACCGGCGCGGCCAAGGGCGCGCCGGTCTGCATCGCCCTGCAGACCTATCCGGTGAAGGTCGAGGACGGACAGGTCTTCCTGCGGCTCGGGTCCTGACGGATGGCCGGGATGGTGATCGTCGGCGCCGGCGAGGCCGGGGCCCGGGCGGCGGCGGCGCTGCGCGAGGAGGGCTGGGACGGCCCGGTCACGCTGGTCGGCGGCGAGATCCATCCGCCCTATGAGCGCCCGCCCCTGTCCAAGGCGGCACTGCTGGCGGAGGCGGAGCCGGTCGCGACCACCGTGCTGGACCGCGACCGCGCCGCCGCGCTGGGCATCGAGCTGGTGCTGGGAACCGAGGTCACGGCGGTCGACCGTGCGGCCCGCACCGTGATCCTCGCCGACAGGCGTCCCCTGCCCTATTCCCGGCTGCTGCTGGCGACCGGGGCGCGGCCGCGGCGGCTGACCCTGCCGGGCCATGAGCGGGCCCTGTATCTGCGCCGCTTCGACGATGCGCTGGCGCTGCGGCCGCTGTTGCGCCCCGGCATGCGCCTGGCCATCATCGGCGGCGGCTTCATCGGGCTGGAGCTGGCGGCGGCCGCGATCGCGCGCGGCTGCGCCGTGACCTTGGTCGAGGCCCAGCCCCGCATCCTGATGCGCGGCGTCCCGGCCGAGATCGCCGCGGTGGTCGCCGACCGGCACCGCGCCGCCGGAATCGACCTGCGCACCGGCATCGGCATCGACCGGATCGAGCCGGACGCCGTGGTGCTGGCCGACGGCAGCCGGATCGCGGCGGATGCGGTGATCGCCGGTATCGGCGCGGTGCCGGAGACCGTGCTGGCGGAGGCCGCCGGCCTGGCCGTCGACAACGGCATCGCCGTCGACGCGACGCTGGCGACCGCCGACGCCGACATCTTCGCGGCCGGGGACTGCGCCGCCTGCGCCCATCCGCTCTACGCCGGCCGCCGCATCCGGCTCGAGGCCTGGCGCAATGCCCAGGACCAGGGGGCGCTGGCCGCGCGCAACATGCTGGGCCGCGGCGAGGCGATCGGGGCGGTGCCCTGGTTCTGGTCGGACCAGTACGAGCTGACGCTGCAGATCGCCGGCCTGGCCGACGAGGGGCAGACGACGGTCGCGCGCGACCTCGGCGATGGTGCGCGGCTGCTGTTCCACCTGGCGTCAGACGGCCGGCTGGTCGCGGCCAGCGGCATCGGCCCGCTGGGCAAGGTCGCGCGCGAGATCCGCCTGGCCGAGATGCTGATCGCGCGGCGGGCGGCCCCGGACCCTGGCTCGCTCGCGTCGCCGGCGGTAAAGCTCAAGGCGCTGCTGGCCGCGTGACCGGCGGCGACGGACACGGCAAGGAGCCAGCATGCTGACCGGCAAGACCATCATCGTCACCGGCGCCGCCTCCGGCATCGGCGCCGAGACCGCGCGGCTGGTGCGGGCCTGGGGCGGCCGGGTGATCGCGGTCGACCGGCACGAGCCGGCGGGGCCGGTCGATGCCTTCTTCGCCGCCGACCTGTCCGACCGGGCCGCGATCGACGCGCTGGCGGAGGCGCTGCCCGCCGGCGCCCATGGTCTCGCCAACATCGCCGGCCTGCCGCCGACCCGGCCGGCGGCGGAGGTGCTGAAGGTCAACCTGGTCGGGCTGAAGCACCTGACCCTGCGGCTGGTGCCGAAGCTGGCCGACGGCGCCTCGATCGTGAACCTCGCCTCGATCGCCGGGCTGGACTGGGCCGAGGCGCTGCCGGCGGTCCGCGCCAGCGAGGCGCTCGACTTCGACGGCGTCGAGGCGTTCTGCGAGCGCCACGGCATCAACGGCGCCCGCAGCTACTTCTTCTCCAAGGAGGCGCTGATCGCCTGGACCTACCGGAACCGCTGGAGCTGGCGCGACCGCGGCATCCGCATGAACGCGGTCAGCCCGGGGCCGGTCGAGACCCCGATCCTGCCGGATTTCGTGGCGACGCTCGGCGCCCGGGCCGAGGAGGACATGACAGTGATGGACCGGCCGGGCCGGCCGCAGGACATCGCCCCGGCGGTGGGCTTCCTGCTGTCCGACGCCTCGGCCTGGATCCGCGGCGCCAACCTGCCGGTCGACGGCGGCCTCTACGCCCATGTGCAGGACCGCCGGCACGGCCTTTAACCGCGCTGCACCGCCAGCGCCACGCCCCGCGCGGCCTCCTGCAGCGCCGGCAGGAAGCGCTCGCGCATCTCCTCCGCCCCGACCCGCCCGGCCGGGGCGCTCAGGTTGATCGCCAGGTGGCCGGCGGAGATGCCGCCGGGCACCGCGACCGCGATCGAGTTCAGCCCGGTCTCCAGCTCCTCCGACACCAGCGCGTAGCCGCGGCCGCGCACCTCGGCCAGCCGGGCGGTCAGGGCCGCACGCGTGGTCAGCGTGTGCCCGGTGAACCGCTCCAGCACCGCGGCCTCGAAATAGCGCTCCAGCTCGCGCGGATGCAGCGCCGCCAGAAGGGCCTGGCCCATCGAGGTGGCGTGCGCCGGCAGCCGGGTGCCGACCCCGAGGCCGACCGTCATGATCCGGTGCGCAGCCGGCGACCGGGCGACATAGGTGATCATGGTGCCGTCCAGCATCGCGGCGGAGGCGGATTCGCCCAAGGCCCGCGTCAGCCCCAGCAGCGCGTCGCGCACCCGCTCGATCTCGCCCATCCCGGACAGGAAGCTGTGGCCGAGCGTCAGGATCGCCGGCGTCAGCTCGAAATGCTTGCCGTCGCTGCGGGCATAGCCGGCCTCGCACAGGGTCAGGAGGAAGCGCCGCGCCGCGGCCCGTGTCATCCCGGTGCGCGATGCCGCTTCGGTGATGGTCTGCCGCCGGTGGCCCGCGCCGAAGCTGCGGATGATGTCGAGCCCCTTGCGGAACGAGACGACCTGCTCCTCGCGCAGGATTTTCCTCCCCGAATTGTTCGTATTGCGAACAAGAGTTTCACTATGCGCACGGATTCTTGACCGCATCCGGGACCGGGCACAAGAGATCAGGGGAGAAAAGAAGATCGGGGAGCGTCCGGGATGACGAACAGCGTCACCGTCCGAACGGGCCGGGATCGCCGCGACGGGCGGCCGGCCGGGACGGGCCCGAACCTGACGAGATCGAGGACATCCGCATGGACGTGACCGCCTCCGACAACCGGCCGGCGCAGACCGCGGCGATCGCCGCGATGAGCACCCGCGACCGGATTGTGGCGATCGTCGGCAGCTCCTCCGGCAATCTGGTGGAGTGGTACGATTTCTACACCTACGCCTTCACATCGCTGTACTTCGCCAGCGCCTTCTTCCCGAAGGGCGACCCGACCAGCCAGCTCCTGAACACCGCCGGCATCTTCGCTGCCGGCTTCCTGATGCGGCCGATCGGCAGCTGGCTGTTCGGCCGCATCGCCGACCGGCACGGGCGCCGCACCTCGATGATGCTGTCGGTGCTGATGATGTGCGCCGGGTCGCTGGCGATCGCGGTGCTGCCGACCTATGAGTCGATCGGCGCCGCGGCCGGCGCCCTGCTGCTGCTGGCCCGGCTGGTGCAGGGCCTGTCGGTCGGCGGCGAATACGGCACCAGCGCCACCTATATGAGCGAGGTCGCCGCCCGCCGGCACCGCGGCTTCTTCGGCTCGTTCCAATACGTCACGCTGATCGGCGGACAGCTTCTGGCGACGCTGGTCGTGGTGGTGCTGGAGCTGACCCTGTCCGAAGGCGAGATCCGGGCCTGGGGCTGGCGCATCCCCTTCGTGGTCGGCGCCGCGGCCGCGGTGATCGCCCTTTATCTGCGGCGGTCGCTGATCGAGACCAGCACCGAGGATGTCCGCAAGTCCAAGGACGCCGGCACGATCCGCGCCCTGTTCCAGCATCCGCGGGCCTTCCTGACGGTGCTGGGCTTCACCGCCGGCGGGTCGCTGATCTTCTACACCTACACCACCTACATGCAGAAATACCTGGTCAACACCGCCCATATGGACACACGGACGGTGAGCCTGGTGATGGCGGCGGTGCTGTTCGTCTACATGGTGGCGCAGCCGGTTTTCGGCGCCCTGTCCGACTGCATCGGCCGGCGCAGCAACATGCTGATCTTCGGCGCGCTGACGACGCTGACCACGGTGCCGCTGCTGCGCGCCATCGGCACGGTGGCCAGCCCGATCGCCGCCTTCGGGCTGATCCTGTGCGGCCTGGCGGCGGTCAGCTTCTACACCGCGATCAGCGGGCTGGTGAAGGCCGAGCTGTTCCCGATGGGCGTGCGCGCGCTGGGCGTCGGCCTGTCCTATGCCATCGCCAACGCCGCCTTCGGCGGCAGCGCCGAATACGTGGCGCTGTGGCTGAAGGATATCGGCGTCGAGGGCTGGTTCGCCTGGTACGTCACCGGCCTGTGCGCCATCGCCTTCGTCGTCGCCATCCTGATGCCGGACAGCCGCCGCGAGGGCATGATCGAGGACAACTGATCCACCGGCCGGCGGGACAACCCGCCGGCCCGCAACGAACGGGGAGGACCAAGATGAATCGACGCCATCTCACTGCAGCGGCCCTGGCCGCGGCCCTGCTGGCGGCCCTGCCGGCCGCGGCGCAGGACACGGTCAGGATCGGCCTGATCCTGCCGATGACCGGCGCTTCCGCCTCGACCGGGCGGGAGATCGAGGCCGCGGCCAGGCTGTACCTGCAGCAGAACGGCACCACCGTCGCCGGCAAGACGGTCGAGCTGATCGTCCGCGACGACACCGGCACCGCCGACGTCACCAAGCGCCTGGCGCAGGAGCTGGTGGTGAAGGACAAGGTGTCGGTGCTGGCCGGCTTCGGCCTGACCCCGCTGGCCGCCGCGGCGGCGCCGATCGCGACCCAGGCCAAGGTGCCGCAGGTGATCATGGCCGCCGCCACCGCCGTGACCACCGAGGCCTCGCCCTTCATCGTCCGCACCAGCTTCACCCTGCCCCAGGCGACCGTGCCGCTGGCGGATTGGGCGGCGCAGAACGGCATCAAGTCCGTGGTCACGCTGGTCAGCGACTACGCCCCCGGCCTGGACGCGCAGAAGGCCTTCGCCGAGCGCTTCGGCAAGGCCGGCGGCAAGGTGGTCGAGCAGTTGCAGGTACCGCTGAAGAACCCGGATTTCGCACCGTTCCTGCAGCGCGTCGCCGACGCCAAGCCGGATGCGGTCTTCGTCTTCGTGCCCTCGGGCTTCGGCGCCGTGTTCATGAAGCAGTTCGTCGAGCGCGGCCTCGACAAGTCCGGCATCCGGCTGATCGCGACCGGCGACCTGACCGATGACGAGCTCCTGGACAAGATCGGCGACGTGGCGCTGGGCACCATCACCACCCACCACTATTCCGCGGCCCATGACAGCCCGGAGAACAAGGCCTTCGTCCAGGCCTTCCAGGCGGCGAACGGCGGGCTGCGGCCGAACTTCATGGCGGTCGGCGGCTATGACGGCATGCATCTGATCGTCGAGGCGCTGAAGAAGGCCGGCGGCGCCACCGACGGCCAGGGCCTGATCGACGCCATGAAGGGCATGAGCTGGACCAGCGTGCGCGGCCCGGTCACGATCGACCCGCAGACCCGCGACATCATCCAGAACATCTATGTCCGCAAGGTCGAAAAGCGCGACGGCGGCCTGTACAATGTCGAGTTCGCGACCATCGAGGCGGTGAAGGACCCGGTCAAGGCGGCGAAGTAGCGCCATGGCGACGATCCTGTTCGACGGCATCGCCTACGGCATGCTGCTGTTCGTGCTGGCCTGCGGCCTGTCGGTGACGCTGGGGCTGATGAACTTCATCAACCTGGCGCATGGCGCCTTCGCCATGCTCGGCGGCTACGTCACCGCGATCCTGATGAGCCGCTGGCAGGTGCCGTTCTTCCTGTGCCTGCCGGCTGCCTTCCTGGCCGCGGCCGCGGTCGGGCTGGTGCTGGAGCGGACCTTGTACCGGCAGCTCTATCGCCGCAGCCATCTCGACCAGGTGCTGTTCTCGATCGGGATCGTCTTCATGGCCATGGCCGCCGCCGACTATCTGATGGGGTCGGAGCAGCAGATCATCCAGCTGCCCGACTATCTGCGCGGCCGGGTCGAGGTGCTGGGCGTCGGCATCGGCATCTACCGGGCCCTGATCATCGCCGTCTGCGGCGTGCTGGTGCTGGCGCTGCAGGGGGTGCTGGCCTACACCCGCTTCGGCAGCCGGCTGCGGGCCGCGGTCGATGATCCACGAGCCGCGCGCGGCCTGGGCATCAGGGTCGACACCGTCTTCGCCGTCACCTTCGCGGTCGGCTCGGGCCTCGCCGGACTGGGCGGCGCGCTGGGGGCGGAGATCCTGGGCGTCGACCCGACCTTCCCGCTGAAATACATGATCTATTTCCTGATCGTGGTGACCGTCGGCGGCACCTCCAGCCTGACCGGGCCGTTCCTGGCAGCGCTGCTGCTGGGCATCGCCGACGTCGCCGGCAAGTACTACGTCCCGGCCTTCGGATCCTTCGTCATCTACACGGTGATGATCGTGGTGCTGCTGCTGCGGCCGCAGGGTCTGTTCGCCCGCGGAGGGGGTCGATGACGGCCGCTCCGCTCTCTTCCTCGACGACACGGCTCTCCCCGGCCGCGTCGCGCGCCCGCTGGCGGCTGCCGGAGTTCCTGTTCTGGCTGGCGGCCCTGGCGGCGCTGTTCCTGCTGCCGGACCAGCATCTGATCCTGAACGAGATCGCGATCCTGGCGCTGTTCGCGCTGTCGCTCGACCTGATCCTGGGCTATGCCGGCATCGTCTCGCTCGGCCATGCCGCCTTCTTCGGCCTGGGCGCCTATGTCGCCGGCCTGCTGACCATCCATGTCGCCGGCGAGCCGCTGCTGGGCCTCGTCGCCGCCGCAGCAGCCGGGGCCGTGCTGGGCTTCGCCACCGGCTTCCTGGTGCTGCGCGGCACCGACCTCACCCGGCTGATGGTCACGCTCGGCATCTCGCTGCTGCTGTTCGAAATCGCCAACCGGGCGGCCGGGCTGACCGGCGGGGCCGACGGACTGAACGGCATGGTGGTCGGCCCGATCCTGGGCCGGTTCGAGTTCGACCTCTACGGTACCACCGCCTATGGCTACAGCCTGGCGGTGCTGTTCCTGCTGTTCCTGTTCGCCCGGCGGGTGATGCATTCGCCCTTCGGCCTGTCGCTGAAGGCGATCCGCGACAACCGGCTGCGCGCCGCCGCGGTCGGCGTACCGGTGGCCCGGCGGCTGGTCGGCATCTACACGCTGTCCGCCGCCTATGCCGCGGTCGCCGGGGCCCTCTTGGCCCAGACCACGCAGTTCGTCTCGCTCGATGTCTTCGACTTCCACCGCTCGGCCGATGTGCTGCTGGTGCTGGTGATCGGCGGCGCCGGCTATCTCTATGGCGGACCGGTCGGCGCCGTGCTGTTCCGCTTCCTGCAGGACTGGATCTCCGGCCTGACGCCGCAATACTGGTCGTTCTGGCTCGGCGCCTTCCTGGTGCTGCTGGTGCTGGTCGGCCGCGACCGGCTGGTGCAGGGCGTGCGACGGCCCCTCGCCTCTCTCCTCTCGCGCCTCGGAGCCGGGCGATGACCGTGGCGCTGGAGACCATCGGACTGCACAAGCGCTTCGGCGGGCTGGTCGCCACCAACGACGTGTCGCTCAGCATCGCGGTCGGGGCGCGGCACGCGCTGATCGGCCCGAACGGCGCCGGCAAGACCACCTTCGTCAACCTGCTGACCGGCGTCCTGGCCCCGAGCGGCGGCCGGGTGCTGCTGGGCGGCGAGGACATCACCAGGCTGAAGCCGCATCTGCGGGTCCGCCGCGGCCTGGCCCGCACCTTCCAGATCAACCAGCTGTTTCCGGAGATCACGCCGCTCGACACCATCGGCCTCGCCGTGGCCGAGCGCCTGGGCCGCGGCGGCGACTGGTGGCGGGTGGCCGGCGGCAGGGTCGAGGTGATGGACGAGATCCTGGCGATCGCCGAGCGCTTCCGCCTGACCGACGTGCTGCAGGAGCGCACCGCCACCCTGGCCTATGGCAAGCAGCGCCTGCTGGAGATCGCCACCGCCTTCGCCTGCCGCCCGCGCGTGCTGCTGTTGGACGAGCCGGCGGCCGGCGTGCCGGAGGCGGAGCGGCACGAGCTGCTGGCCACCATCGCCGAGCTGCCGCAGGACGTCTCGGTGCTGCTGATCGAGCACGACATGGACCTGGTGTTCAGCTTCGCCGACCGCATCTCGGTGCTGGTCAACGGCGCGCTGCTGACCGAGGGCACGCCCGACGCCATCGCCGCCGACCCGCAGGTGCGCGCCGTCTATCTCGGGGAGGCGGTGGATGGCTGAGCTGCTGGCCCTGCGCGACCTCGTCGCCGGCTATGGCGAGGCCGTCGTCGTTTCCGGCGTGTCGCTGACCCTGGCCGAAGGCGAGGCGCTGGCCCTCCTGGGCCGCAACGGCGCCGGCAAGACCACACTGCTGAACAGCATCATCGGCGTCACCCGCCGCTTCGGCGGCACCGTCGCACTGGCCGGCCGCGACCTGACCCGGGCGCGGCCGGAGGACCGGGCCCTGGCCGGGATCGGCTGGGTGCCGCAGGAGCGCAACATCTTCAAGTCGCTGACGGTCGAGGAGAACATGACCGCGGTGGCGCGGCCCGGACCGTGGACGCCGGAGCGCGCCTACGCCCTGTTCCCGCGGCTGAAAGAGCGGCGCGGCAATCTGGGCAGCCAGCTGTCGGGCGGCGAGCAGCAGATGCTGGCCATCGCCCGCGCTTTGATGCTGAATCCGAAGCTGTTGCTGCTGGACGAGCCGACCGAGGGCCTGGCGCCGATCATCGTCGAGGAGCTGCTGGCCGCGCTGAAGCGCATCCTGCGCGACGAGGGCGTCGCGGCTGTCGTGGTCGAGCAGCATGCCCGGAAGATCCTGTCCGTTACCGACCAGGCAGTGATCCTGGAGCGCGGCGCCATCGTCCACGCCGCCCCCAGCGCCGTCCTGAGGGCCGACGAGGCCGCGCTGACCCGCCATCTCGGCGTCACCCGTAAGGGGCCGACACGTGCTGCGCCGTAGGTTGGGTTCGCGATGCGAACCCAACATGGCCCCGCCCGATCCGCTGTTGGGTTCGCCGAGCGCGAACCCAACCTACAATTAGACCAGGAGGAGACCCGATGCTGCGCCAGACCCCGCCCTTCCGCGCCGACATGGTCGGCAGCCTGCTGCGCACCGCACCCCTGAAGGCCGCCCGCGCCCAGCACGAGCAGGGCGCGATCTCCGCCGGCGAGCTGCGTGCGGTCGAGGACCAGGAGATCCGCAAGATCGTGCGCCGGCAGGAGGAGATCGGCCTCCAGGCCGTCACCGACGGCGAGTTCCGCCGCGCCTTCTGGCATTTCGATTTCCTTGAGCATCTCGACGGCGTCGAGGGCTACTGGGCCGACCACGGCATCCAGTTCCAGGGCGCCCAGGTGAAGCCCAAGGGCATCCGCGTGACGGGCAAGCTGGGCTTCACCGGCCATCCGATGCTGGAGCATTTCCGCTTCCTGAAGGCGAACACCGCTCGGGTGCCGAAGATGACGATCCCGTCGCCCAGCATGCTGCACTATCGCGGCGGCCGGCAGGTGATCGACGCCGCGGTCTACCCCGAGATGGAGGAATTCTACGCCGATCTCGGCCGCGCCTATGCCGGCGCGGTCGCCGCCTTCGCCGCCGAGGGCTGCCGCTACCTGCAGCTGGACGATGTCAGCTTCGCCTATCTCTGCGACCCGGAGCAGCGGCGGATGCTGGCCGAGCGCGGCGACGACCCGGTGAAGCAGCCGGGCATCTATGCCGGCATGCTGAACGCCGCCATCGCCGGCCGGCCGAAGGACATGGTCATCACCATGCATCTCTGCCGCGGCAATTTCCGCTCCACCTTCATCGCCTCGGGCGGCTACGAGCCGGTGGCGGAGCGGCTGTTCAACGAGATCGCCGCCGACGGCTATTTCATGGAGTGGGACACCGAGCGCGCCGGCGGGTTCGAGCCGCTGCGCTTCCTGCCCAAGGGCAAGACCGTGGTGCTGGGCCTGGTCACCTCGAAGTCCGGCACGCTGGAGAAGAAGGACGACATCAAGCGCCGGATCGACGAGGCGGCCAAGTTCGTCGACCTCGACCAGCTGTGCCTCAGCCCGCAATGCGGCTTCGCCAGCACCGAGGAGGGCAACGTCCTGGCCGAGGACGAGCAATGGGCAAAGCTGGCGATGATCGTGGAGATCGCAAGGGAGGTTTGGGGGTAGGGGCCGACGAGTGCGACACTTTAACAAAGCCATGGCTTGCAAAACCCTCTTGACCTAAACCGCACTTGAACTTGTAGCGATGGAAGCTCCCGTTGAGAGGAGCATCCATCATGCCTATCGACACCGATCTACGGCGGCTGCGCGTGGCGGTCACCGGCGGCACCTCCGGCCTCGGCCTGGCACTGGTGCGGCTCCTGACCGCGATGGGCGCGCGCGTCGCCTTCGTGGCCCGGGGCGCCGAGGCCGTGGGCCGCACCGCGCGCGAGACCGGCGCCCAGGGCATCGTCGGCGATGTCGGCCGCAAGGAGGATATCCACCCGATCGCGCTGCAGGTCACGGCCGGGCTGGGCGGGCTCGACGTTCTGATCAACAACGCCTCCAGCCTCGGCCCGGTCCCCCTCGCGCTCTTGGCCGATACCGAGTGCGAGGAGCTGGAGCAGGCGCTGGCGGTCAACCTGGTCGGGCCGTTCCGGCTGATCAGGGCGCTGTTCGGCGCCCTCGCCACCTCCGCCCGCCAGGGGCGCGGCGCAGTGGTGGTCAACATCTCCAGCGACGCGGCCGTGAGCGCCTATCCCGGCTGGGGCGCCTACGGCGCCAGCAAGGCCGGGCTGCGCCACCTGACGGCGATCTGGGCCGAGGAGGCGCGGGACGAAGGGGTGCGCTTCCTGTCGATCGACCCCGGCGACATGGACACGCCGCTGCATGCCTTGGCCGTGCCCGATGCCGATCCGTCGACCCTGAAGATGCCCGAACTCTCCGCCTCGGAGATCGTGCAGGCCCTGCTGGCCGCCCTGCCCGGCCGCGCCGCCGAGCAGCGGGTCGGGGAATCCGCATGATCGCCGCCGACCGCCCCGACCGGCCGGCCGCCCGGCTCTGCGCCGTCGACGCCGAGGGCCAGGCCCGGCACCTGCCACGCACAGCGCTGGCGACGCTGCTGGAGCCCGGCGACCTCGTCGTCGGCAACGACGCCGCGACCCTGCCGGCGAGCCTGCACGGCCTGCATGCCGCAACCGGGAAGCCGATCGAGGTGCGGCTGGCCGGCTGGGTCGCGCCGGGCGACCCGACCCGCTTCGCCGCCGTCGTCTTCGGCGCCGGCGACCACCGCAGCCGCACCGAGGACCGGCCGGCGCCGCCGCCGCTGTCGGCGGGCGACCACCTGTCTCTCGGCCCGCTGAACGCCGTGATCGAGCGCCGCCTCGACCATCCGCGGCTGGTCCGGCTGCGCTTCCTCGGCCGCCGCGACCGGGTCCTGGCCGGGCTGGCGCGGCACGGACGGCCGATCCAGTACGCCCATGTGCCGGAGCCGCTGGCGCTGTGGGACGTCTGGACCCGCATCGCCGCCGATCCGGTGGCGTTCGAGCCGCCCTCGGCCGGCTTCGCGCTCGACTGGGCACTGCTCGCCGCCTGGCGCCGTCGCGGCATCGGCTTCGCCACCCTGACCCATGCCGCCGGCATCTCCTCGACCGGCGACCCGGCGCTGGATCGGCGCCTGCCCTTCGACGAGCCCTACCGGATCCCGGAACAGACCGCGGCAGCGATCGCCCGGGCGAAGGCGGAGGGTCGCCGCGTCGTCGCCATCGGCACCACCGTGGTCCGCGCCCTGGAAGCCGCGGCCGAGGCCGACGGCACGGTCCGCGCCGGCGACGGCGTCGCGACCAACCGTATCGGGCCTGGAACCCGGCTGCGCATCGTCGATGTCCTCCTCACCGGCATGCATCAGCCCGGCGAAAGCCATTTCGAGCTGCTGCGCACCTTCGCTCCGGACGGAGTACTGGACGGCCTGCCGGCTGCCCTCGCCAACGAGGGCTATCGCGGCCACGAGTTCGGCGATGTGATGCTGATCGAGCGGGCAGCCTACTCGGCCGGCCAAGTCTCGATCGTCTCGACGAAGCGGGTCAGCCAGGCATTGGTCTGGGCGCCGTCGAGGGCGCGGTGGTCGATGGTCAGCGAGACATAGGCCATCGGCCGCGCCAGCACGGCGTCGGCGCCGTCGACCTCGCGCACCACCACCCGCTTCTCGACCTTGCCGACGCCGAGGATCGCGACCTGGGGCTGGTTGATGATGATCGGCGCCGCCAGGAGCGAACCGGAGACGCCGTGGTTCGAGATGGTGAAGGTGCCGCCCTGGACATCGGCCGGCGCCAGCCTGCCGGCGCGGGCCAGCGCCGTTGCCTCCTGCAGCCGCGCGGCGATGCCGAGCAGCGACAGCGACTGCGCCCGTTGCACCACCGGCACCACCAGCCCCTTGTCTCCGAGCGCCGTGCCGATGCCGATGTTGACGTCGGCGAACACCTCGAGCGCGTCGTCGTGCCAGCGGCTGTTGACCGTGGGCACCGCCTTCATCGCCGCGACGCAGGCCTGCACCAGATAGGCGGTGACGGTCGGGGCCACGCCCTGGCGCTCGAACGCCGCCTTGTGCGCCTGGCGATGCGCCAGCACGGCGCCGAAATCGGCCTCGAAGACGGCGGTCACATGCGGCGCCGTGGCGACGGAGTGCGCCATGTGCTCGGCGATGCGCCGGCGCATGGCATCGTGCGGGATGCGGTGGGAGCGGAGGGCCGGCTTCACCTCCGCAGGCGCGGCCGGCCGAGCCTGCCGTCGGGTGACCTCCTCCTCGACATCCTGGCGGGTCAGCCGCCCGTCCTTGCCGCTGCCGGTCAGCCCGGCCGGGTCGAGCCCGGTCTCGACCAGCAGCTTGCGCACCGAAGGCGACAGGCGGAGAGCGGGGGCGAACTCGGCGATGGACCTGTCCGCGGGTGGCCTTCCGGTCTCGCCCCTCCCGCTCGCCCCATCCGAGTCCCCCCTCCCCTCGCGGGAGGGGAGCAGGGGGAGGGGGTTTTCGCCGCTGGAGCCGATGTC